>CAYMOD010000336.1:0-2694 GCA_964391945.1 uncultured Rhodobacterales bacterium
AGCCGGCACAGCCGGGTGCGGAAATGCCCGTCGTGCCAGTCGCTCCCGGAGCGTACCGGCCAGAGCGCCTCCCGGTCCGACTGTATCGGACTGGACGCTCCATCTTGCTGACTGGCCGCGATTTCCGGGCCGGCAGGTGAGTTCGCCTGCTTTGAAATCGCTCCAGCGATGCGGCGGGCGTTGCGTCAGGGCGCGCGCGGCCTCTCGCGGCCCGGCGGCGCGCCTTGCATTTCGAGCCTCGTCCAGACCGCGACCGCCATGCTCCGGTAAAGGCGCCCGACCGCGCTTTCAGGGTCGCAGGCAGCGACGGGGCGTCCCGCGTCGGAAGCCTCGCGCAGCGACAACGAGAGCGGCACGCTACCGAGGAAGGGCACACCGAGGCGGCCCGCCTCGGCCTCGGCGCCGCCCGCGCCGAAGATCGGATGCCGGCTGCCGCAGGTCGGGCAGACGAAGACGCCCATGTTTTCGACGAGGCCGAGGATCTTCACGTCGACGCGGGCGAACATCGCGATCCCGCGCCGCGCGTCGATCAGCGCGAGATCCTGCGGCGTCGAGACGATCACCGCGCCCGCAAGCCGTGTCCCCTGCGCGATCGTGAGTTGCGCATCGCCAGTGCCGGGCGGCATGTCTACCACCAGGACGTCGAGATCTCCCCATTCGACCTCGCCGAGGAGCTGGGTGATCGCCGACTGGACCATCGGTCCGCGCCAGATCATCGCCACTTCCTCCTCGACGACGAAGCCGATCGACATCACCCTCACACCATAGCCGTCCATCGGCTGCAGCATCCGGTTCGCCCCCACCCGCGGCCGCCCGTACAGGCCGAAGAGGAGGGGCGCCGAGGGACCGTAGATATCGGCATCGAGGAAGCCGACCCTGAGCCCGAGACCACGGAGAGCGAGCGCGAGGTTGCAGGCGGTGGTGGATTTCCCCACCCCGCCCTTGCCGCTCGCGATGGCGATGACGTGGCGGACGCCGGCAAGTGCTGGGGGGCCCACGGAGGCCTTGGCGGCCGGCGCCTGATCGGACGATGCCCCGGCCTGCCGCTCCGCCGTCAGTGCGACGAAGACCTTGTCGAGCCCCGGCAAGCGCCCGAGCGCCGCCTCCGCCGCCTGCCGCGCGGGCTCGAAAATTTCGACCTCATCCGGCGCCACCCGGACCGCAAGCGTGAGGACGCCCTCCCGGAGCGCGATATCCCCGAGCCTCGGCGAGACGGCGAGAGCCGTTCCATCCGGCAGGGTCACCGCCCCGAGGGCGGCCCGGATTTTGTCAGGACCGGGAGAGTTTGCCATTCGTGCGCTCCTGGAAACGAACGGCCCGGCGCCCCGAACGGGCGCCGGGCCGAGGCAGTCGTTGAAGGCCGTCTACTCCGCAGGGGTCGCCGAACTGCCTCTTGCTCCGCCCTGGGGTTGGGCCGCACCCTTGCCGAGTTCCTCTTCGACCCAGAGCGAATGGTGTTCCCTAGCCCAGTTGAGATCGACCTCGCCGCTGCCCATCGCTTCGACCGCGCCTTCCATGCCGATCGTGCCGATGTAGATATGGGCGAGGATGATCGCTGCCATGATTGCAGCCACCACACCGTGGATGGACTGCGCCATCTGCCAGCCGCCCATCGTCTCGGCAAGGTAGGGAAAGAGCAGCACGAGCCCGGTCCAGGACATGGCGATTCCGCCGAGCACCACCGACCAGAAGATCCCCTTCTGCCCGGCGTTGAAACGCCAGGCGGGGATATGCAGGCCGCGTTTGAAGAAACCCCCGAACTGCCTGATCCAGGGACCGTCCTCCTTCACCGGGAGGTTGTCCCTGATCCAGAGGACGAAGATCAGCAGCATCCCCAGCATGAAGGGCCAGGCGATAAAGTTGTGCGTCACCTTCATCCAGATGCTGAGCGTGCCGAACGCGCTCTCGCCGATCAGCGGCAGGACGAGGTGCCGGCCGAGCGTGACGTTGAGCCCGGTAAGCGCCAGAACGATGAAGCTGACCGCGGTCAGCCAGTGCCCGAATCGCTCGAGCGCGTTGAAGCGCAGGATGCTGCGGCCGGCACGGCCGGATTCGATCGGGATGCGCCCCTTGATCAGGTAGAAGGCGCCGAGGACGACGATCGATCCGACGACCGCGACCAGCGCGATCGTGAAGAGCGTGCCGCGGCGCATGTTGCTCCAGTCGCGGTTCTCGGGCGCGATCAGGGTACCGGCGCGTTCGTTCGGGATGGAGACACGGCCGGCAATGGGACCCTGAAGCTCCTCGAGCAGCATCTCCTCCTGCACGGCCTGCGTGGTGGGATTGATCTGCTGCGCCGCCGCTTCCGCCGCCGGGAACGCGACGAGCGCCGCCGCAGCCAGCACGAGGATGGCTGCGGCGCGGCGGACGGTGTCAATGGTCAGAATCGGGATCGGAGTCATCACCATGTTCCCTTCCACCCGCATCAGACCGGGATCGTTTCGAAATAGGCCGTGCGCCAGCCCCAGGCGCCCGAGCCGTAGCCGCGGGTAACCACCCTTTCGCGGTAGATCTCGGCGATGATATCGCCGTCGCCCGCGAGCAACGCCTTGGTCGAGCACATCTCCGCGCAGAGCGGCAGCTTGCCCTCGGCGAGGCGGTTGGCGCCGTATTTCTCATATTCGGCTTCGGTGAGATCGGCCTCCGGTCCGCCGGCGCAGTAGGTGCACTTGTCCATCTTGCCGCGCGAGCCGA
>CAYMOD010000337.1:0-2691 GCA_964391945.1 uncultured Rhodobacterales bacterium
ACATCGCCGCAGGGCACTCAGACAAAACAGCCTCCGGCAAACCCGAACGGTTCACAGGGGCGGAATCGTCCTCAAGCGCGAGGATGGGGCCGAGAGCCAGACCAGCCGGCTCACCTCCCTTTGTCGCTGCGGGAGATCCGGGGCCTATCCGCTCTGCGACGGCAGCCATGCACGGCTGCTTGATGCCGAGGAATGAGCGATGCAAAGGTATGAACCTCAAGGCGCTGATCCTTCGGCCCCCCGTCTCATGGTATCAGGAGTCTGTCGACATGATCGCACCCCTGGAGGCCGATCTTTCTCCCGGTGACATTGCACGTTTTGGCGATGATCCCGCCGGGACCTTCGCCGTGAACCTGAAATCCGTGCAGGAGCGCATTGCGTCAGCATGTCTTCGCAGCGGGCGCGATCCCGACGACGTGCGCCTGCTCCCCGTCACGAAGACGGTTCCTGCTCATATCCTGCGCTTCGCCTTCGCGGCGGGAATCTCCGACTTCGGGGAAAACAAGCTACAGGAGGCCCGTCACAAGCAGGCTGAACTCGCTGACCTGGTGATCCGCTGGAGCATCGTTGGTCATCTCCAGACCAACAAGGTGAAGTACCTCGTTCGCATCGCATCCGAGTTTCATGCGCTCGACAGCTTCCGGCTGGCGGAGGAGCTGAACCGCCGCCTGGAGGCCCAAGGCCGCGATCTCGATGTGTTCGTGCAGGTCAACACTTCGGGTGAAGCCAGCAAATTCGGCCTGCATCCGGACGATCTGATGTCCTTTGTCGAGCGCCTGTCCGAATACCCGCGGCTGAAGCCGCGTGGGCTGATGACACTGGCGATCTTCACCTCGGATACCGAGCGTGTGCGGGCCTGCTTCCGGCTGCTGCGTAGCCTGCGCGATCGTGCCATCGCCATCCATCCGGACCTCACGCAGCTCTCGATGGGCATGTCGGGAGACTACGAGACGGCCATTGAGGAAGGCGCGAATGTCGTTCGGGTCGGTCAGGCCATTTTCGGCCCGCGCCCGACCGACGATGCTGTCTACTGGCCCGGACTTGGAGCCTGACTTATCAGTCAGGGCGATCCGCTGGAACATCAGTTCGATAAACGTCAACTCTCCAAGGTCGATTCCGTGCCGGACGGGGGGAGAAGCGCTTGCGGCCGTGGCCGGCGCCCCTCACCCCTCGCCGAGCAGGCGGGCGATCAGCCGGCCGAGCGCCTCGCCGGCGATCGCGGCGTTGGCGAGCACCACCTCGATGGTATCGGGCTCCTGCTCCGGGCCGCCGGTCGCGGCGTTGGTGATCGCCGAGAAGCCGAGTACCGGCATTCCGGCATGGGCGGCGGCGATCACTTCGAGTACGGTGGACATGCCGATCGCATCACCACCGGCGGAGGCGAAGAAACGCCGCTCGGCCGAGGTCTCGAGCGAAGGGCCGGCGATGCCGACATAGATGCCGCGCCGGAGGGTGATCCCCTCAGCCTCGGCTGTGTGCATGGCAAGGGCGCGCAAGGCAGGGGTGTAGGTGCGGCTCATGTCGGGAAAGCGCAGGCCAAGTGTCGGCTCGTCCGGACCGGTGAGCGGGTTCGCTCCCGTGAAGTTGATATGATCGTCGATCAGCATCACCTGGCCGGGCTCGAAATTCGCGTTGAGGGCGCCGGCGGCATTGGTGATGATGAGTTGCCGCGCGCCGAGCGCCTTCAGGAGATAGACGGGGAGTGCGACATCGCGCGCCGACCATCCTTCGTAGAGATGGAAACGCCCCTGCGCGATTGCGACACGCGCGGCCCCGAGCCGGCCGAGCACCAGTTTCCCGGCATGGCCGGGGGCGGTGGAGCGCGGGAAGCCGTCGATCTCGGCATAGGAGATGGCGACCGGATTCGCGACCGCGTCGGCGAGTCCACCGAGGCCGGAGCCGAGGATGACGGCGGTATCGGGCGGATCGCCGGTGCGGCCTTCGAGCGAGGCAAGGGCGGCGGCGATGCGGTCGGCTTGGGGAGGCGTCATGCGATGCTCGTCGTTCATGCAATGCTCGCCGCAATGGCGGGGGTGAGGTCGCGCACGGCTTCCATCGTCTGGCGCAGGTCGTGGCGGACGAGGGCGCCATCGCGGACGACCGGTTTGCCATCCACCCAGACATGGACGACGTCGGATTTCGCCGTCGAATAGACGAGATGCGTCAGCGGGTCGAAAAGCGGCACGGCATGGGCGCGGTCGGTGGAAACGAGTACCATGTCGGCGGCCTTGCCGGGTTCGAGCGAACCGATACGGTTCGCCACCCCGAGCGCACGCGCCGCATCGCGCGTCGCCATTGCGAAGGCCTGATGGGTGGTGACGGCGTCGGCGCGCCGGGTCGCGCCCTTGTGGAGGGTGGCGGCGAGGCGGAGCGCCATCCACAGGTCGAGATCGTTGCCGGAGATCGCGCCGTCCGTGCCGAGGGCGACGGGAACGCCGGCGGCGAGGAGGTCGGGGATGCGGGCGATGCCGCTCGCAAGCTTGAGATTGGAAACCGGGTTGTGGACCACGGCCGCCCCGGAGCGGGCGAGGAGAGTAACTTCCTCGTCGTCGAGCCAGACGCAATGCGCGAGCAGCGTGCGCTGGTCGAGAAGGCCGAGGTTGTCGAGATGGCGGATCACCGAGCGGCCGTAGCGCCGGGTGATGTCGGCCTGTTCGAATTCGGTCTCGGCGGCATGAGTGTGGAAGATTG
>CAYMOD010000338.1:0-2681 GCA_964391945.1 uncultured Rhodobacterales bacterium
TCATGAACCGCGCCTGGTAGATCGCCATCAGGGGCCCGAGCCCCATCGAGACGGTCGGGAACTGCCAGTAATCGGGCATGAGCCAGGGATGGGGATAGGACGGCAACCCGTTGCCGCCGGTCTCGGAGCGGTAATTGTCGAGCCGCTCGGCGTCGAGCCGCCCTTCCATGAAGGAACGGGCATAGATGCCGGGGACCGCATGGCCCTGGAAGAGCACGAGGTCGCCGCCGCCGGTCTCGCGCGTGCGCGGGCGCCAGAAGTGGTTGAGCCCGATGTCGTAGAGATTGGCGGACGAGGCGAAGGAGGCGATGTGGCCGCCGTATTCGCTCGATACCTTGTTCCGCCGCACCACCATCGCCATGGCGTTCCAGCGGTTGATGTTGCGGATGCGCCGTTCCATGTCGATGTCGCCGGGGAAATCCGGCTGCTGGTCGGGCGGGATCGTGTTCGTGTAGGAAGTGGTCGCGCCGAAGGGCAGCGCCGCACCGTTGGCGCGGGCCGCGGCGACCGCCTGGTCGAGGAGATAATGAGCACGATCCGTGCCGTCCCGGTCGATCACATCCTCGATGGCGTCGAGCCACTCGCGGGTTTCCGATGGATCGAGATCAAAATTCTCGCTCATGCTGCACGCTCCTGTCCGCTGACCGATGATCCGGGCACGGCTGGCCCTTTCACGGCAAGGTGGAGCGGTCTGATCGGATATGGCAGCACGTCCCCCTCCCTCGGGCTTTGCCGATGATGATGCAGCCTTGGGCTGCTGCTTCGTACACATCATAGTGAATTTCGCGGACTGCGATAGGCTCCTTTTTCATGCATCGTCATGTGCCTTCATGCGGCAGGATGGCTCGCTGTTTCCGCGGCAGCCGGCCTGGCGGTGGCTGGCAGCGGCTGTCATGCCGGGACCCTGCGCAGGTGATAGGATTTGGGGCGGGTGAGGTTCTGGTAGCCGATCGCCGAGAGCGAGCCGCCGCGGCCGCTGTCCTTGCAGCCGGTCCAGCACAGCGCCGGGTCGAGGTGGTCGGCGCGGTTCATGAAGACGGTTCCGGTCTCGATCCGCCTGCCGATGGCGGCGGCGCGCGCGGCGTCGCGGGTCCAGATCGAGCAGGTAAGACCGTAGGGCGAGTCGTTCATCAGCGCGATCGCCTCGTCCTCGCTCGTGACCGGCATGATCCCGAAGACCGGGCCGAAGCTCTCCTCGCGCATCACCCGCATCGCGTGGGTGACCCCGGTCAGCACCTGCGGCGAGAGATAGGCGCCGCCGTCGTCCGCGTCGAAACGCGGCACATGCGCGGTGGCGCCGGCGGCGACGGCCTCGTCGATCTGCTCGCGCACCTGATCGGCGAAGCGGCGCGAGGCCATCGGCCCGAGGGTGGTCGCCGGGTCGAGCGGGTTGCCGAGGCGGTAGTTCTTCACCAGCGCCACCGCCTTCGCGACGAAGCTCTCGTAGAATTCCGCCATCACGTAGACACGCTCGATCCCGCAACAGCATTGGCCGGCATTGTAGATCGCGCCATCGACGAGGCCCTCGACCGCGGCGTCGAGATCCGCATCCGCGAGCACGAGCCCCGGATCCTTGCCGCCGAGCTCGAGCCCGAGCGGGGTGAAGGTCCCTGCCGCCGCCTGCTCGATCGCCCGCCCGCCGGCGACGGAACCGGTGAAGTTGACGAAGCCGAAGCTGCGGGAAGCGATCAGCGCCGCCGTCGTCTCGTGATCGAGGAAGACGTTGACAAGCACGTCCTCGGGCACGCCCGCCTCGTGGAAGGCGCGGGCGATCCGCTCGCCGGCAAGGAGCGTCTGGGTCGCGTGTTTCAGGACGACCGTGTTGCCGGCGATCAGCGCCGGGACCACGGTGTTGATCGCGGTGAGATAGGGATAGTTCCAGGGCGCGATCACGAGGACGACGCCGTGAGGCTCGCGCTCGATCCTGCGCACGAAGGCGTCGCTCTCCTCGACCACAAGGGGCGCGAGGGCCTCGGCGGCGAGTGCGCCCATATAGGTCGAGCGTTGCTCGACACCGCGAAACTCGCCGCCGTAGCGGACGGGACGGCCCATCATCCACGCAAGCTCGGGGACGATCTCGTCGTTCATCGCCCCGAGCCGGGTCACGCCGGCCGCGACGAGGCGGACACGCTCGTCAAGCGGTCGCATGGCCCAGGCTGTCTGCGCGGCCCTGGCGCGAGCGACGGCCGCGGCCGCCGCTTCGGGCGGGAGAACGAGGCGTTCGGCATGAACCGAGCCGTCGATCGGCGAGATGCAGCGCAGGATTCCCGTCATGGGCACACGGTTCTTGTCACGATCGCCTCCACTTCAGATCCCCCAGAACCCGCAGGCAACTCCCTCCCGCGCATGATTCAGGGAGAGGCCGGGCCATGAGAGAATGCCCCAGACTAATGCCCCCTGACCGCGGTGCCAAAGGTCTTCGGCCACGCGCTGCGTCTCTCCCCCGGACACCATCCGGGAAGCACCGGATTCGAGGCTGACCGTCTGGCCTTCGATCTCAAGCTCAGCCCGGCCCGGGATCACGTAGCCGACCGCATCGTGATCGTGGCTGCGCGGCGCCTTGTCATCGGCTGGCTCAGGTCGCGCCCTGTCGCATGCCGATGAAGTCCGCGAGGTGCTGACAGGCTTCGTTGCCGCGCCAGGGATCGAAAATGCTTGCAGAAACAGGCGGCCAAGGCTT
Organism: uncultured Rhodobacterales bacterium; assembly: GCA_964391945.1. Classification (GTDB taxonomy): domain Bacteria; phylum Pseudomonadota; class Alphaproteobacteria; order Rhodobacterales; family Rhodobacteraceae; genus Amaricoccus. The sequence continues at coordinate 2,681 of CAYMOD010000338.1, forward strand.
C
>CAYMOD010000339.1:0-2676 GCA_964391945.1 uncultured Rhodobacterales bacterium
GTGACGATGCAGACGTCGGCGCCGGCGATGTCGGCGTAGTCGTTGGTGCCTTTCAACCGCGCGTCGAACCCGTCCACGGGCGCGCTCTCGGCGATGTCGAGCGCCTTGCCCTGGGGTATACCCTCGGCAATGTCGAAGAGCACGACGTCGCCGAGCTCCTTGAGGCCGGCGAGATGGGCCAGTGTGCCCCCGATCTGCCCGGCGCCGATCAATGCGATCCTGGCTCTTGCCATTGGCCCGTGTCTCCCGTTCAGAGGTTATGAAACCATGTCTTGGCTATCGCCGGACCGGATGCGGCGCAAGCCGCAATGGCGGAAGAGGCCGCGCGGGCCATATTTGCACCCGGTGCCGATGCTCCCTATCTCCGGAGCCTGCCATCAATGGAGACTGCACGATGACCCTGGCCGGCCGTATCGCCTGGGACGACACCATCCTTCCCTTCCAGCTCGACCGCGCCGACATCCGCGGCCGCGTCGCCCGGATCGACAATGTGCTGGAGACCATCCTCGGCCAGCACCGCTACCCGCCGCCGGTCGCCGCCCTCGTCGCGGAGGCGACGCTCCTGACCGCGCTCATCGGCCAGACGATCAGGCTGCGCTGGAAGCTCTCGCTCCAGATCCGGGGCGACGGGCCGGTGCGGATGATCGCCACCGATTATTTCGGCCCCGAGGCCGAGGGCAAACCCGCGAGGCTCCGCGCCTATGCCGCCTACGACGCCGAGGCGCTCGCGGATGCCGAGGCCGCGCCGTTCGCGCTTCTGGGCGAGGGTTTCTTCGCGATCCTGATCGACCAGGGCCGGGGTACCCATCCCTACCAGGGCATCACCCCGATCGCCGGCAGTTCGCTCAGCGATTGCGCGGAGACCTACTTCGCCCAGTCCGAGCAGCTCCCGACCCGGTTCGCGCTCGCGCTCGGCGAGGCGCAGGAACCGGGCACCGCGCCGCGCTGGCGCTCGGGCGGGGTGATGCTCCAGCACATGCCGAAGGCGTCGCCGCACGCAAGTGCCGAGCCCGCGGCCGAATCGGGATTGCTGAGCGCCGAGGACTTCCTCTTCGGTCCGGACGCCGAGGACTGGCGCCGCGCCAACATGCTGCTCTCGACGGTCGAGGAGACCGAGCTCATCGGCCCGCATACCGGCGCCGACGCGCTTCTGCTGCGGCTCTTCCACGAGGAGGCGCCGCGCGTCTTCCCGGCGCAGCCGGTGCGTTTCGGCTGCACCTGCTCGCACGCGCGCGTCGTCCGCTCGCTGGAGATCTATCCGACCGGGGAACTCTCCGACATGGTGACGGCGGAGGGGCGCATCACCGCCGACTGTCAGTTCTGCGGCGCGCATTACGTCGTCGATCCGGAAGAATTGTCGAACACGCCCGGTTGACCGGAGATGGCTGCGGGCCGCTCAACCCGAGAGCGGCACGACGCAGTCGCAGACCTCGAGGCGCACCCGGGTGCCGGTGTCGATGATCGGCACCGGTCCGGCGATGACGAGCACGGTGCGGCCGGAAGCCCGCACCCAGTAGAGCTGGTCGTGGCCGCGGAACTCGCGGCCGACGACGGTGCCGGCGCCGGCGGGGTCGGGCATGAGCGTGATCTGCTCGGGACGAATGGCGATCGCGACATCGCCCGCCGCCTCCCGCGCCAGCACGAGATTGCCGAACATCGTCTCGACCGAGCCGCCGCTCGCCTGCGCGCGCAGGATGTTCGAGCGGCCGATGAAGCTCGCGACGAATTCCGAGACCGGCTCGCGGTAGATCTGCGCGGGCGTGCCGACCTGGCGGATACGGCCGCCCTCCATCACCGCGATCCGGTCGGACATCGCCAGCGCCTCTTCCTGGTCGTGAGTGACGAGGATTGCCGAGGATCCGGCCTGTTTCAGCATTGCCCGCACCTCCTGGCGCGTCTCGATCCGCATCGCGGCATCGAGATTGGAGAAGGGCTCGTCGAGGAGGACAAGGGGCGGGGCGTCGGCGAGGGCGCGGGCAAGCGCCACGCGCTGCTGCTGGCCACCGGAAAGCTGCGAAGGCTTCCGCTTTCCACGATCCGGCAGCTCAATCAGCTCCAGCATCTCCTGCACGCGGCTTCGGATCTTGTCTTTCGGCACCTTGTGCTCACGCAGACCGAAGGCGATGTTGTCCGCCACGCTCATATGCGGGAACAGCGCGTAGTTCTGGAACACCATCGAGGTGTCGCGTTTATGTGGGGGACGGTTGCCCATCGGCTCGCCCTTCAGGAAGATCTCCCCACTGTCCGGATGCTCGAAGCCGCCGATCATGCGCAGGGTAGTGGTCTTGCCGCAGCCCGAGGGGCCGAGGAACGTCACGAACGCGCCCCGTGGGACCTCGAGATCGATCCCGTCCACGGCAACCATGTCGCCGAACCGCTTGACCAACTTCCGGATACTCACGTCGGATTCGACCATCCGCCTGTTCCCCCATGATGCGTGCAGCACCGGGCGTCATTGCGCCCGGTGCCGTCGTGTCCCCTACCCTTGTCTCTAGGAGAGCTTGACTTCCGTCCAGATCTCTTCCATCTGTGTGCGGATTTGCGGATCCAGGTCACGCAGCACATGCAGCGTGGAGCCTTCCGGAATGGCGAACGTCTCCTGGACCTCCGGCTCGAGCGATTCGTGGGCCGCCTGGTTTGCGGAGTCGTATCCCATGATGGTCATCTGCAGCGCGT
>CAYMOD010000340.1:0-2667 GCA_964391945.1 uncultured Rhodobacterales bacterium
GGCAGTCTCCCCGATCAGCGGCAGGTCTGCCGCGGCGACGGCGCCGAGGAAATCATTCCGCATCATGCATCTTGCGTCTCGCGTCTCGGGCAACCCGGGAGACAGGGGGTCCCGGTCATCGGCGGCACGTTCGGCGACGGGTTGAAGCCGGCAGATCCCGCCCTCCCCCTGCACCGCGATGGCCACACCGCCCGCACCCGCGGCAGGAGCGTGATCTCCTCTGAACGCTTCCGGATTATGGTTCCCTACTTGTACGGCAGTCGCGCCGAAGGCAGGCTTGGCAGACCGAAGTTGACGGGATCATCGGGAACAGGGCCGCACAGCTTCTCGCCGCGCGCATTCTGGAAGCGATCTTAGAGCCGGTCACGCAATGCATACCAACTCATCGCGAGTGCGAGGAGCGGCGCGCGCAGGCGGTCGCCGCCGGGAAAGGCCGGCTGCGGCAGCGACGCCATGAGGTCGAACCGCTCGGCATTGCCGGCCACGGCTTCGGCGATCAGCTTGCCGGCAAGCGTCGCCATCGCGATACCGTGGCCGGAATAGCCGGAGGCGGACCAGACGCCGTTCTCGAGCCGGCGGAACACCGGAAGCCGATCGAGCGTGATCGCCAGCGTGCCGCCCCAGGCATGGCTCACCGGCGCATCGGCGAGGTCGGGATAGACCCTGGCGAGGGCGCGGCGGACCTTGGCGGCGATGTCGCGCGGGAAGCGGTAGCCGTAACTCTCGCCGCCCCCGAAGATGAGACGGTCGTCCGGGCTCTGCCGCCAGTAGTTGACGACGAAGCGCGAGTCGGCGGCGGCGATGCCGCTCGGGATCGGCGGGCGGGCGAGCGGTTCAGTCGCGATGATGAAGTTGTTGAGCGGCAAGACACGCGACGCCACCTCGCGCGACAGACCGCCGAGATAGCCGTTGGCGGCGAGGACGAGGTGATCGGCGCGCACCCTGCCCTCCCCGGTGCGGGCGGTCGTGCCGTCGAGCGCTGTGACGCGGCTCCGCTCGAAGATGCGGGCGCCGGCGGTGGCAGCGGCGCGCGCGAGGCCGAGCGCGAAGGCGAGCGGCTGGAGATGGCCGGCGCCGCGGTCGAGGATGCCGCCGTGGTAGGCTTCGGTGCCGAGGAGCGCGGCCACGTCGGCGGCGTCGAGCTGCTCCATCGGATAGCCGTAATCGCGGCCCATCCGCTCGGCATAGGCGTGGTAGGCTGCGAGGTGGGAAGGCTTGTGCGCGAGATAGGCAATACCGTCCCGCCAGCCGCAGGCGATGGCGTGGCGGGCGATCAGGTCCTTGACGGTCGCCTTGGCTTCTTCGCCGAGGTCCCAGAGCACGCGTGCCCGGGTCTGGCCGAAGGCGGCCTCCAGCCAGTCCTGGTCCTGGCGCTGGCCCGAGCCGACCTGGCCGCCGTTCCGGCCCGAGGCGCCCCAGCCGACGCGGTGCGCCTCGAGAAGTACGACCGAATAGCCGCGCCCAGCAAGATGGAGCGCGGCCGAGAGCCCGGTATATCCGCCGCCAACGATCACAACATCAGTGCGGATCTCACCCTCGAGCCGCGGAAAAGGCGGCAGTTTCGGGAGGGTGGCGGCGTACCAGCTTGGCGGGTATTCGCCCGGTCGGTCGTTGGCGGTGAGGAGGTCCATCGGCGGGCAATCCCGTGCTCTACTCCCGGCTCCGCTTGCGTTTTTTGAGCAGAGCGATGACGCGCGTGCCGATGGACTCGTGCACGCTCCCGATCTGCTCGGCGGTGTCGACAAGATCGGGGTCCGCGTCCTGATCATGGAGTAGGTCGATCAGTCTTTCAGACTGATCGCAGACATTGTCGACCGGGCGGTGGAGCCGATCAGCTTCTTCGATGTCAGATCATCTCTCTTGAGGATTTCAGGAATCTGCTTTTGCAGGGTGGTGGCCGTTTCAGTCAGATGTTCGCCTGAATTGGCGAGCTGTTCATTCATGGCACCCCCCTCTCCAGCCAGCGTTGATCGTCAGATACCAGACTCTCTTGCCCAGCCTTGCGTGAACAGGTCGTCAAAAGAAACAAGCTCAGTAAAATTACACGTTCAGCAGCAGATGGTTGCGCTCCCATGGCGAGATCACCTGAAGGAAGGTCTCGACCTCGTCGCGCTTGATCGCCTTGTAGGTGCGGCAGAAATCCGGGCCGAGGATGCCGGTGATCTCGGGACATTCCTCGAAGAGGTCAAGGGCGGCGAGAAGGTCGCGCGGGATCGCGCGGGGCCGATGGTAGGCCTCGCCGGCGAGGGCCTCGCGCGGCTTGATCCGGTTCTTCAGCCCGAGATAGCCGCAGGCGAGCGAGGCGGCGATCGCGAGATAGGGATTGCAGTCCATGCCGACGACGCGGTTCTCGATCCGGCGCGATCCCGGCGAGGAGATCGGGATGCGGATGCCGGTGGTACGATTGTCCGGGCCCCATTCAAGGTTGATCGGGGCCGAGCCGCCGGCGACGTAGCGGCGGTAGGAATTGACATAGGGCGCGAAGATGCAGGCGGCCGAGGGCATGTGCCGCTGCAGCCCGCCGATGAAGTGGAAGAAGTGCTCCGAGGGCGCGCCCGATTCCCCGGTGAAGATGTTGCGCCCGGTCCCGGCCGAGACCACCGACTGATGGATATGCATGGCCGAGCCCGGCTCGTCCTGCATCGGCTTTGCCATGAAGGTGGCGAA
>CAYMOD010000341.1:0-2648 GCA_964391945.1 uncultured Rhodobacterales bacterium
CCCGAATCTCCCTGGGGCAGGCAAGCGGGTTTTTGCCGATCAGGCGGGCAGGCGCGTCCGGCGTACCCTTTCGGAGGCGGACTTCAACTGGCCGCAGGCGGCCATGATGTCCTCGCCGCGCGGAGTGCGGACAGGGGAGGCGTAGCCCGCCCTGTTGACGATGCGGGCGAAGGCCTCGATCCGGTCGGGATCGGAACGCTCGTAGGGGGCGCCCGGCCAGGGATTGAACGGGATCAGGTTGATCTTCGCCGGGATGCCGGCGATCGTCTTCACCAAGCGGCGGGCATCGGCGTCGGAATCGTTCACGCCCCGGAGCATCACGTATTCGAAGGTGATGCGCTCGGCGTTCGAGAGGCGGGGCCAGTTGCGGCAGGCCGCGAGCAGCTCGGCGATGTTCCACTTGCGATTGATCGGCACCAGCCGGTCACGGGTCTCGTCGGTGGTCGCGTGGAGGGAGATGGCGAGCAGGCAGCCGATCTCGCGCCCGGCACGCCCGATCTCGGGGACAATACCGGAGGTCGAAAGGGTGATGCGGCGGCGGGAAAGCGCGAGTCCCTCGCCATCCATGGCGATTCGCATCGCGTCGCGGACGTTGTCGAGATTGTAGAGCGGCTCGCCCATGCCCATCAGCACGATTTTCGAGACGAGGCGCTTCTCCACGGGTGTGCGGCCCCAGTCGCCGAGGTCGTCGCGGGCATGGAGGATCTGGCCGACGATCTCGGCCGCGGTCAGGTTGCGCACGAGGCGCTGGGTGCCGGTATGGCAGAAGGAGCAGGTGAGCGTGCAGCCGATCTGGCTCGAGATGCAGAGGGTGCCGCGGTCTTCCTCGGGGATGTAGACGGTCTCGATCTCGCCGCCGCCGGCGACGCGGAGGAGATACTTGCGGGTCCCGTCCGCGGAGATCTGGCGGGTGACGGGTTCCGGCCGGTCGAGGGTGAAGTCCTCGGCGAGGCGGCGGCGGTAATCCCTGGCGAGGTTGGTCATCTCGTCGAAACCACGCGCGCCCTTGCCGTAGATCCACTGCCAGATCTGGGCCGTGCGCATGGTGGCCTGGGTCTCGGGCGTGCCCGCGGCGACGAGGGCGGCACGCAGCGCCGCCCGCGGCAGGCCGATCAGGTTGAGCCGGCCTTCCGGCGCGGTGCGGCGCGGGATGGTCAGGAGGTCCTGGGTGATCGGGGCGGTCGCGGGCATCGGCGTTCTCGCGGAGAGAGATGTCCGGGCGATGTAGGCGATCGGCCGCCGAATTGCCAGCGCCGGCACCCTCCCCGGCGGTCATGGCGGTGGCGGTGCAGGGGGAAGTCCCGGCCAGTGACACACCATGGGCGGAAGGCCCACGCGTGAAATCCCCCTAAGTCCTGCCGGTTCGTTAACGGGTGCGCGGATCCATTTTGCTCCGGGGGAGGGGTTGCCCTTCTTGCAAAGTGCGATGGCTTCTGCCGCGGAGGAAGGACCCCGCGCGAGATTGTGGCGCGGCGCCCCCGGGGTTTTCATTTCTCGGGCGGAAGGCCCGGGTAGAAGAGACGGCCGGCTATTCGCACCGCCCTTCGGCGTCACCGAGCGCGGCGGTGAATCCCATGAGCGAGAACGTGTCCTCGGTCGTGGTCCCGCGGGAGGAAACGCCGCTCACCTTCGCCTCCGCGCCGCCGCGGAAGGCCGCCACGAGACGCGAGTCCTCCTCGGGCGAGGCGGTCCAGGCCCAGCGGTTGCCCTCGCCGGCGCCGGTCTGCATCGTGAAGGTCTGGCCGTTGACCTCGATTTCCACGGTCGAGCCTTCCCGGAAGGGGTAGCCCGAGGTGAAGCTTACCTCGTTCGCGACGTTCTCCTGCGGGCGGAAACTGACGAACAGGAGAATCTCGCCACGGTCTACCTGGACGACCTCGCCGTCGCGGCGCGCGACGCTCGCGGTGGGCGGAGAGGCGATGTAACATTCCCGCGGATCTGTCGGGGTGAATACCGTCCAGTCGGTATGGACGGCGACGCGCTCGGTCTGCGCGGTGGCCGTTCCGGCGAATCCGATCCCGACGGCCATGGCGGCCGCAAGCCCGGCCGCTCTTGCCAGCTGCATGCTCATGTTGATCGTCACTCCTGCTCGCTTGCCAGCTTTTGTCATTGGGCTGCACGGCGGATGGATATCCGTCTTCGTCCGGCCTGTTCTGTTCTTCTTGCGGGCGTCACTCTAGCCCGAGAGTCGCGGAGGATTCCAGCCCCGGATGCGACTGAATCCGGCCTTCTGAATCTGGCCTTCGGTGGCCAGATCCGCCATGCCGAAGCCATGGGGCAGCCGGTTCTGCGCACCTCCGGCATCTGCGTGGCGCCCTCGGCAAGAACACCATGGAGGAGATGGCGATGGATGAGGCGAGCGTTCTCGGGACCGGACCGGAGCCGCTGGTCGAGATTGTGCGTGGGCCGTTCGTGGAATGCGTGCATCTCGGCCATGCGGTGGTGGCCGATGCGGATGGTATCATTGCCGCCTGGGGCGATCCGGATGCGGTGATCCTGCCGCGGTCGAGCTGCAAGATGCTCCAGGCGCTGCCCCTCGTCGAGAGCGGCGCCGCAGCGGCGGCGGGGCTCGGCGCGGAAGAACTCGCGCTCGCCTGCGCCTCGCATCAGGGGGCGGCGATGCATGTCGAGCGGGTGGGGCGCTGGCT
>CAYMOD010000342.1:0-2599 GCA_964391945.1 uncultured Rhodobacterales bacterium
TGATCCAGCGGGAGTGAGGACCAGCGTGTCAGGCCGAGGATGAGCGCAACGTGGTATCTTCGTAAGCGTCCGGTCTGACCGCTACCGGGTCCAGCGCCAGGGGAGCAACTCGTCGACCTTTGTGATCTTGTAGTCTGGGATGCGCGCCAGGGTGTCGGCGAGCCAGGCTTGGGGATCGACGCGGTTGAGCCTGGCGGTTTCGATCAGGGTGTAGGCAATGGCGGTGGCCTTTCCGCCTGCCTCCGAGCCGACGAAGAGGTAGTTCTTCCGGCCAAGGGCGATGGCGCGCATTCCGCGCTCGGCCGCGTTGTTATCGAGCTCGAGGATGCCGCTGGCGAGGTAGGGCCGCATGCGCGCCATCCGCGTCAGGGCGTAGCGTATCGCGGCGGCGAGGGGCGACTTGCCTGAGATGCGGGGGAGCTGCTCGCGGAGCCAGGCTTCGAGATCGTCGAACACCGGGGTGGCTTTGGCCTGGCGGAGTTCCACCCGGCGCTCGGGCGGGGAGCCGCGGGCCTCCTTCTCGATGACGTAGAGCTGGGCGATGCGCTGGATGGTCTCGTCGGCGATCGGCGAGGCCTGCGATCGATGGATATCGACGAACGTGCGCCGGACGTGCGCCATGCAGGCAACCTCGTGGATCGCGCCGGATCGGTAGAGGTCCTCGAACCCGGCATAGCCATCGGCATGCATCCAGCCGCGGAACCGGGCGAGGTGATCCTTCGGATGCTGCCCCCGCCGGTCCCCTGAGAAGCGATACCACGCGGCCGGAGGCGCGGCGCCGTTCCAAGGCCTCTCGTCACGAGCGTAGGTCCAGAGCCGAGCGGTTTGGGTCCTGCCCGTGCCTGGCGCGAGCATCTGGACCGGCGTGTCGTCAGCGAAGATGGCCTCGGCCGCGTTCACATGCCGGCCGATGGCGTCGGCCAGCGGCGCGAGCAGCGCGGTGGACTTGCCGACCCAGTCGGAGAGCGTGGAGCGGTCAAGGTCGAGCCCGTCGCGTTTGAAGATCTGGGATTGGCGATAGAGCGGTAAATGATCCGCGTACTTGCTCACGAGCACATGGGCGAGCAGGCCCGGATCGGGGCGGCCGCGCTCGATGGGGCGGGTCGGTAGCGGCGCCTGGACGAAGCGTTCGCAGCACGCGCAGGTCAGCCGGGGCCGGACGATGCGGTTCACGATGAAGCGTCCGGGCACATACTCCAGTTCTTCGGTCACGTCTTCACCGACGCGGCGCAGCTGACCGCCGCAGTCGGCACAGGCATCAGCCGCCGGGCTGAGCTCCACCTTCATGCGCGGAATGTGCTCCGGGATCGGCCGGCGCTTCGGCTGGCCCTTCTCCTCGATCTCCGGCAGGCGCATGCGTGCCGTCATCGCCGCGGCTGCGATCTCGCTCGTCTCCAGCGCCAGTTGGAGCTGCTCGGCCGTCTCGGAGGAGGCGCCGAAGCGATACGCGCGGTGCCCGGCCAACTGGTGGCGCAGCTTCTCGATCAGGATCGCCTGCGCCTTCACCTCGGCCAGAAGCCGCGCCGTGAAGGCGCGCAGCTCCTCGGGATCTTCGGGCAACGGAGCGGTCTCGTCGAGCATGACCGAGTTTATCCCCCGGGATTGCCCATGGGAATCCCGGATCGTCGCGACCGCCGATTATCCCGCGACCAAAGGCTGCCAGGTCCGCTGGGGGGCTCGCCAGTCGATGCCTTCGAGCAGCATCGCCAATTGCGCCGGTGTAAGCGACACCTTGCCTTCCTTCGCCGAAGGCCAGACAAACCGCCCGCGCTCCAGCCGCTTCACGAACATGCAGGCCCCCTGGCCGTCCCACCAGATCACCTTCACCAGATCGCCGCGCCGTCCCCGGAAAACGAAGAGATGCCCGGTGAACGGGTCCTGCTGCAGCGTCGCCTCGGCCTGAGCTGCGAGCGCGGCGAAGCCACGCCGCATGTCAGTGACCCCCGCCGCGAGCCAGACCTTCGTGGTGGTGGGGACGGGGATCACCCGGACAGGCCCCGGATCAGCCGGGCGAGAGCCTCGGGATCGTAGCGGCCATTGATCCGCATCCGGTGACCGCCGGCCAAATCGATCTCGATCGTGCCGCCTGGGCCCTGGGCATCGCCCGACGCGGGAGCATCTTCTCGAACGGAGTGCTCGATGACTTCGACAGGAAGAAAGAGGGGACCCTCTGTCGCGGTGGCATCCGGGTCCGGCGCGAACCTCGGGTCACGCAGCCATTTGAAAATGAGGTTGGCGTTCAGCGCATAGCGCCGAGCCACCTGCGCCACGGAAACACCCGGCACCGTAGTCTGCAGGCAAATCGACCGCTTCTCCTCGACGGTCCAGAGCCGCTTCGTTCGACGCGCCATCAAGATGCCCGTAGTGTCCGCTATCCAGAGCGGACACTACCTCACGCTCCCATGAGCCGGCAGGGCGGCGACCCCGGACGCTTACGTATCTTCCTTCACGGCGTATCGCTCCCTTTGGAGGTTCTGGCAGGCTCGACACCCGCCACGATACGCCGCCCTCTCAACTCACATCACCCAAGTTCGACCATAGCTCGAACACGCCGGCCATGCCCGCGATTGCCTGCCGCTTCCAGCTGTTGATCAGTGTC
>CAYMOD010000343.1:0-2588 GCA_964391945.1 uncultured Rhodobacterales bacterium
TTCTCGCGGTTGGCGCGGTGCTGGCCGGCGTGGTGTTCTACGACGTGTTCTTCGGCCATGCCGAGCATGTCGCGCACTTCTTCGGCGGCTCGCTGGTGGTCAATGCCGAACTGATCGATGAGGCACACCATGTGCCGCTATGGGTGAAATGGTCGGCGACCATCGCCATGGTCCTGGGCTTCGTCGCCGCCTGGCAGATGTATATCCGCGATCCGGCGATGCCGGCCCGCATGGCGGCTGCCAATCCGGGGCTCTACCAGTTCCTGCTCAACAAGTGGTACTTCGACGAGCTCTACGATTTCCTGTTCGTCAGGCCAGCGAAGTGGGTCGGCACGCAGCTGTGGCGCGGGTTCGATGACAAGCTGATCGACCAGACGCTCACCGAGGGGCTGGGGCACCGTGTGGTCGACGTGACTCGGCGCGTGGTGAGGCTGCAGTCGGGCTATCTCTATCACTATGCATTCGCGATGCTGATCGGCGTCGCGGCGCTCCTCACCTGGGCCATCGCAGCTGGGGGGCTGCTCGGATGAACTTGTCCGCCAACCTGTTGACCGTCATCACCTTCCTGCCGACGGTCGGTGCGCTGATCCTGTTGCTCGTGCCCGGCCGCGACGAGGCCGCCGCCAACGTCGTGCGCTGGACCGCGCTTGCCGTCACGGTGGTGACCTTCGCGCTGAGCCTGTGGCTCTGGGCGCTGTTCGACCCTGCCAATCCGGGCTTTCAGTTCGTCGAGAACTTCGACTGGATCGGCGACTCGATCGGCTACCGCATGGGCGTCGACGGCATCTCGGTGATGTTCATTCCCTTGACGGCGATGCTGATGCCGATCGTCGTCATCTCCAGCTGGGGGCCGGTGACGCACCGGGTCAAGGAATACATGATCGTATTCCTGATCCTCGAGACGTTCATGATCGGCGCCTTCGCCACGCTCGACCTCGCCATCTTCTACGTGTTCTTCGAAGGCTCGCTGATCCCGATGTTCCTGATCATCGGCATCTGGGGCGGCAGGGAGCGGATCTACGCGGCGTTCAAGTTCTTCCTCTACACCTTCCTCGGCTCTGTCTTCATGCTGGTGGCAATGGTGGCGATGTACATGGACGCCGGCACCACCGACATCCCGACGCTGCTCACCTACGAGTTCTCCTCCGAGCCGATCCGGATCCTCGGCATGACGGTCATGGGCGGGATGCAGCTCCTGCTCTTCCTCGCCTTCTTCGCCTCGTTCGCGGTGAAGCTGCCGATGTGGCCGGTGCATACCTGGCTGCCCGACGCGCATGTGCAGGCGCCGACCGCGGGGTCGGTGATCCTTGCCGCGATCCTCCTCAAGATGGGCGGCTACGGCTTCCTGCGCTTCTCGCTGCCGATGTTCCCGGTGGCATCGGCGATGATGCAGGATTTCATCTTCGTCCTCTCGGTGGTGGCGGTGATCTACACCTCGCTCGTCGCGCTGATGCAGGAGGACATGAAGAAGCTGATCGCCTATTCCTCGGTCGCGCACATGGGGTTCGTCACCCTCGGCATCTTCGCCGGGAACCAGCAGGGGATCGACGGCGCGATCTTCCAGATGCTCAGCCACGGGTTCATCTCGGGCGCGCTCTTCCTTGTCGTCGGCGTGATCTACGACCGGATGCATACGCGCGACATCGCCGCCTATGGCGGGCTGGTGATCCGGATGCCGGTCTACGCCCTCGTCTTCATGCTGTTCACCATGGCCAATGTCGGCCTGCCGGGGACGAGCGGCTTCATCGGCGAGTTCCTGACGATGACGGGCACGTTCCAGGTCAGCACCTGGGCCGCGTTCGGTGCGGCTCTTGGCGTGATCCTGTCGGCGGCCTACGCGCTGTGGCTCTACCGGCGGATAGTGTTCGGCGATCTGATCCGGGAGAGTCTGAAGGCGATCACCGACATGGACCGGCGGGAGAAGGCGCTCTTCGCGCCGCTGGTGGCGGCGACGCTGATCCTCGGTATCTATCCGGCGCTGGTGCTTGACGTGATCGGGCCGACGGTTGCGTCGGTCGTGGAGACATACGAGACCGCACTCGCCGAGGCGGGTGCACGGCTCGCACAGAACTGAGGACGACGATGATTGGGCAAGATCTCATTGGGCAGGATCTCTCGGTTGTCGCCCCGGAAGCGGTTCTGGCCGTCTTCGCGATGGCGACGCTGATCTGGGGCGTCTTCGCGCGTCCGGGCGCGGCGGACCGGCAGATCCTCTACGTCTCGGCGGCGGTGCTCGCGATCGTCGGGGTCTGGGTCGGCGTGGGTAGCGGCCAGACGCGCATCGCCTTTGGCAACTCCTTCGTGGACGACGGTTTCGCCCGTTTCGCCAAGGTCCTGATCCTGTTCAGCGCGGCCGCGACGCTCGCGCTTTCGGAAAGCTGGCTCAGCCGCGCCGGGGTCATGAAGTTCGAGTTTCCGGTGCTGATCGTGCTCGCCTCGGTCGGCATGATGACGATGGTCTCGGCGAGCGACCTGATCGTCCTCTACGTGGGCCTCGAGCTTCAGTCGCTCGCCGCCTATGTCATCGCGGCCTTCCGGCGCGACAGTGTGCGGGCGACGGAGGCGGGGCTGAAGTATTTCGTGCTCGG
>CAYMOD010000344.1:0-2582 GCA_964391945.1 uncultured Rhodobacterales bacterium
GCCGGTGAACGAGGTCTCTCCATACGGACGGCTTGCCCAGTCGATGGCGTTCTTGAGCGCACCGGGGATCGAGCGGTTGTATTCCGGGGTGACGAAGAGCACGGCATCGACACCGGCGATCGCCGCCTTGAATGCCTTCGCGGGGGGTGGAAAATCCGCATCGTAATCGTAGCTGTAGAGCGGCAGGTCGCCGAACGGAATCTCCTCCATCTCGAGATCCCCAGGGGCAAGCCGTACCAGTGCCTTGGCGAGGCGACGGTTGATCGAGCCACTGGCAAGGCTGCCGATCAGATATCCGACCTTGAAACTGGACATGAGGAACTCCCGTGACGCAGGGCTGCGGCCTCGCCCCGAGGCCGCGTCGGTCGGAGAACGTCCCGCATCGCACAACGTTCCCTCACCAGCGGTAGCGCTGGGCCTCGAGCTCGATGTTGAAAAGCGTGCGCGTGACCGCGACGCCGCTCTGCATCTCGAGGATGGTGACGGTGGTCGACCGCCCGTTCGCCGGTGTCACCACCCATTCCCGGAGCTGGACAGGATTGCGCGAGAAGGTCATCCGCATCCGGCCTTCCTCGGGCCGCCGCGGGTCGGTGACGGTGATGTGGGTGCCGCCCGCATCCTCCGTCGCGCCGAGGACAAGGCCCGGTTCCCGGAGCGAAAGCTCGTCACGCAGCAGCAGGTGCAGCGGTGTGCGCGACAGGGGATAGCGAGTCGGGTTGCGATTCGACTTCGGGTCGAAGACGCCGACCATGGTGCCATCCGCGATCACCATCGCGCCTTCCGGCTGGTCGTACTCGAAGCGGATGCGGCCGGGCTTCTGGAGATGAAACGTGCCGGTCTGGACCGAGCCGTTCGCGTTCGTCTGCCGGAACCTTCCCCGCGCGGTGCGCAGCGATCGCAGATAGGCTTCGATCGGCGTGGCGTTCACCTGCGCGTGGAGCGGCGCGGCGAGGAAGGGGAGGGCCGCAATACCGGCAAGGAGGGTGCGTCTGTGCATGGAATTACCGCCTGAACGAACAGGATGCTCACCCCCATATAGCGGTCCGGTTCGCGCTCACGCGAGCCCACCGCCTTCACGAAACCGGAAGCGGCGGAGGCCCGCCCGCTTCGCGCCTGCGAAGAAGGCGGAACTTCGGGCGCGGTACCTCATTGAAATTTCGTGTTCCCGCACGCTTCCGGAGCCACGCCCCACCGGCGGGAACAATCTTGAGAGGAGACTTTGACGATGACACCCCACACCGCTCTTCTTCTCGGCATCAGCGGCCTGATCGCAGCGCCTGCCGCCTTTGCGCAGGACGGCGCACCCGTCGAACAGGGGGAACCAAACACTCCGCATTTCGAGCCTGCCTTCCCCGAGCAGACGCGCGCGCCTGCCTCCGACTCCGGCGTCATGCTCGCGGCGGAGGCGGTGGCGGAAGGGCTCGAACACCCTTGGGGCATCGTCGTGCTCCCCGATGGCAGCATGCTGGTGACCGAACGGCCGGGCCGGCTCCGCCGGGTCAGCCCCGAGGGCGAGCTTTCGGAGCCGATCGACGGAATCCCCGAGGTGCATGCCGTCGACCAGGGCGGTCTTCTCGACGTGGCGATCGGTCCCGATTTCGAATCCGATGGCTGGATCTACCTCAGCTTTGCCAAACCCCTCGACGACGGCATGTCGGTGACCGCGGCGATCCGGGGCAAGCTCAGCGAGGACGGCACCGAACTCACCGAGATCGAGGAGATCTTCGAGCAGGAGCCGCCCTCCCCCACGGCCATGCATTACGGCTCGCGCTTCGTTTTCGACGGCGAAGGCCATGTCTTCATCACCACGGGTGAACATTCTGACGCGGCGGAGCGCGACCAGGCCCAGGATCTCGGCACCACCTACGGCAAGGTGATCCGGCTCAACCTCGACGGCTCGGTGCCCGAGGACAACCCGTTCGTGGACGAGGAAGGCGCGATCGATTCGATCTGGTCTTACGGCCACCGCAACATCCAGGCGGCGGCAATGGACGCGGATGGCCGGCTCTGGGTGATCGAGCACGGGCCCCAGGGTGGTGACGAGCTCAACCTCGTCGAGCCCGGCAACAACTACGGCTGGCCGGTGGCCGTCTATGGCGAGGAATATTCCGGCGAGCCGGTCGGCGAGGGCCGTGCCGCCCACGAGCCCGATTTCGTCGAGCCGCGCTACTACTGGGACCCGGTGATCGCGCCGAGCGGGATGGTCTTCTACGACGGCGGGATGTTCCCCGAGTGGCAGGGCAACGTGCTGGTCGGCTCGCTGAAGCCGGGAGCGTTGGTGCGGCTGGAAGTCGAGGGCGACATGGTCACCGGCGAGGAGCGCCTGCTCACCGATGCCGGCCGCATCCGCGACGTGGCGGTGGACGCCGAGGGCGCGGTCCTCGTGATCACCGACGAAGAGGACGGCGTGATCCTGCGGCTGACGCCCGGAGAGGGCTGACCCCACAGGCTCCTGATGGAACGAGCGCCGCCCGGGGTTTTCCGGGTGGCGACCGTCAGCCGTCAGCGCCGCTCCGGACCCGATCGAGCACGGCATCAAGACGATGACGCGCATCGGTGCGATCGGTGCGCACGTAAAAGGG
>CAYMOD010000345.1:0-2573 GCA_964391945.1 uncultured Rhodobacterales bacterium
GATCTGCGATTCCTTCTCGATGAACGTGTCGGTGCGCGGGACGTAGGCTTCCGGCTGATAGTAGTCGTAATACGAAACGAAATAATGGACGGCGTTCTCGGGGAAGAACTCCTTGAACTCGCCGTAGAGCTGGGCGGCGAGGGTCTTGTTCGGGGCGAGGACGATGGCCGGGCGCTGCGTCGCCTCGATGATCTTCGCCGCGGTGAAGGTCTTGCCGGTGCCGGTGGCGCCAAGCAGCACCTGGTTGCGCTCGCCCTGACGGATGCCTTCCGCGAGTTCGGCGATCGCACTCGGCTGGTCGCCCGCCGGTTCGAATTCGGAAGCGAGGACGAAGCGGCGGCCGCCCTCCAGCTTCTCGCGGGGGGCACGGGGATGGGGAATCGCGAGGTTCATCAGCCACTCGATCGGGAATGAATGCGGGCGCGGAGCCTCACCGCAAGATGGCGGTTGCACGCCCGATTGCAAGCGCGAGCCCCGGTGCGCTGCCGCTTGTACGACGCATGCTGGAGGCGCTACCCTCGAAGGACGCTTTCGGGGAGGATGGACCGATGACGCAGTTCGACGAGCGCGAGCGCGCCTTCGAGAACAAGTTCGCGCATGACGAGGAAATGATGTTCCGGGCCATCGCGCGGCGGAACAGGATGATCGGGCTCTGGGCGGCGGGGCTCCTCGGCAAGAAGGGCGAGGAGGCGGAGACCTATGCGATGAGCCTGGTGCGCGCCGACATCTACGAATTCGGCCGGGGCGACATCGCCACCCGCCTCGCCACTTCTCTCGGCAACCGGATCGCCGAATCGGAGATCCGCGAGAAGATCGCCGAGTTCCAGGCCAAGGCAAAGGCGGAGATCCTCAGCGAAGCCGGCTGAGCGGCACTCGTATTGCCGCAGGACGCGCATCGACCGCTGAAATCCGGGGTGACCCTTCCGGCGCGGGGAGGGCCACCCTGGATCCGCGATCAGATCGCGGCGCTCTGGACGAGCGTCGAGCGGATTCGATCCCACGCCGACGGCACGCTCGCCCCGAACCGCTCGCCGATGAATTCATAGGTCGGATGGAGCAGGGCGCGCGCCTGTCCGAGCAGGTCGACGGGAACGACGGCCTCCTTGCCATGGCCACGATGAATCTGCTTGTCGGTCAGGCCGCGCCTCGGCGCCACCTTCAGGAAGCCAGTGAGGCGGTCAAGTTCCTGCTGATCGAACAGCGTCTCGAAGAAATGGTAGCTCACCCGTTCGGGCGGCACCACCGATTCCACCCGCCGGATCGTGTCCTGGTATCGCGACCGCGCCATGATGAGGTCGCGATCCGCGTCGAGTGTCTGCCGGAGTGATTCCGTCAGGGCCGCCGAGGTCACGGGCCGGCCCGATTTGTGGAGCACGAAACGCAATCCCGACAGCAGGCGGTCGAGCGGATCGCGCATGATGAAGATGAACTTCGTGCGTTCCGACAGCCCCGCCATTTCCGCGAGGGTGTCGCGGTCGAGGAGAGCATAGGCGGGACTGATCTCGCCCACGGCCCGCTGACCCCGCCAGCGGTAGAACAGGAGTTCCACGTAAGCCCGATGCGAGGCACCGCCGGAGCGGAGCGCCTCGCCATAGAGCGCCCATTGCCGCTCGCGGTCGCGCCGTCCGCGGTCGCCGACGAGCCGGATAGCAAGGTTTCGCCAGCGTCGCTCCCGCTGCCGGCCGGCCACCATGTCGCGGTACTTCGTCTTGTAGGGCGGGCGCACACTGTCCCAGTAATGCAGCTCCTTGCCACCAACACCGACGTGCGGAACGACGACGTCGGGATGGTTCAGCAGGTAGTCGTGCAGCCAGGTCGTGCCCGCCTTCTGCGCCCCGATCCCGAAGAACAGCGATTCAACCCGCGCGAGCCGTGCGTCGCGCCACACCGGTGTTGGCACCCCTGCCAACAGACGGGACGAAAGATCCATGATCAGAATACCCCACATACCACGCAACATGATCCATGAGCGCAGCAGGGGTGACAAGCGGTTTATTGCTTGCAGGCAGGAAAGCTGGATGGGCGCCTCGCCCAGAGCCTGTTCGGCGAATCGGTGCTCGCCGAACAGGCTCGATGTCATGGAGCGGTCGCGTTTTCGAACCGCGAGAATGGACGCTGCCTTCGCTGAAAACCCTCTGACCGTGCACCATGCGCGGCTCATGCGGGCCGCCTGTGGCCGGTTACTCTCCGAACACCCGCTCGAAGATCGTATCGACATGCCTGAGGTGATAGCCAAGGTCGAACTCGGCCTCGATCTCCTCGGGGCTCAGCGCCGCCGCCACGTCCGGATCGGCCTTGAGTTCGGCGAGGAAATCGGCGCCCTGTTCCCAGACCTTCATCGCGTTGCGCTGGACGAGGGCGTAGGCGTCCTCCCGGCTCACGCCCTTCTGCGTGAGCGCGAGCAGCACGCGCTGCGAATGCACGAGGCCCTTCAGCCGGTCCATGTTCCGCGCCATGTTCTCCGGATAGACGACGAGCTTGTCGATCACGCCGACGAGGCGGTTCAGCGCGAAGTCGAGCGTCACCGTCGCGTCCGGCCCGATCATCCGCTCGACGGAAGAATGCGAGATGTC
>CAYMOD010000346.1:0-2567 GCA_964391945.1 uncultured Rhodobacterales bacterium
AAGCTCGCCGGCGGCGAGCCCGCGAATTTCCTCGATATCGGCGGCGGCGCGGGCCCGGAGCGGGTGGTTACCGCCTTCCGCACCGTCCTTGCCGACCCGAACGTGCAGGCGATCCTCGTCAACATCTTCGCCGGCATCAACCGCTGCGACTGGGTGGCCGAGGGGGTCGTCCAGGCCTTCCGGGAGGCGAATGTCACCGTCCCCGTGGTGGTCCGCCTCTCGGGCACCAATGTCGCGGAAGGCCAGCGGATCATCCGTGAATCGCGCCTTCCCCTCGTCACCGCCAACACGCTTGCCGATGCCGCCGTCAAGGCGGTGGCGGCGCTGCAGGCCGAAGCCGCATAAGGGAGAAACCCGTGGCCATCCTTATTGACGAAACCACCCGGATCATCGTCCAGGGCATCACCGGCCGCATCGGCCGCTTCCACGCCGAGGACATGATCAGATACGGCAGCAACGTGGTCGGCGGCGTGACGCCCGGCCGCGGCGGCGCGCGCATCCTCGACCGCCCGGTCTTCGACACCGTGAAGGATGCGGTGCGCGAGACCGGGGCCGAGGCCTCGCTTATCTTCGTACCGCCCCCCGGCGCCGCCGACGCGATCATGGAAGCCGCTGACGCCGGATTGAATCTCGCAGTCTGCGTCACCGACGGCATCCCCGCCCAGGACATGATGAAGGTGAAGCGGTTCCTGCGCCGCTATCCGGGCGAACGGCGGATACGCCTGATCGGCCCGAACTGCGCCGGCGTCATCTCGCCGGGCAAGGCGTTCATGGGCATCATGCCGCCCCATATCTACACGCCCGGCCGCGTCGGAATCGTCGGCCGCTCCGGCACCCTCGGCTACGAGGCCGCATCCCAGATGCAGGCCCTCGGCATCGGCGTCTCGACGAGCGTGGGAATCGGCGGTGACCCGATCAACGGCTCGTCGTTCCGCGACATCCTTGCGCTTTTCGAGGCCGATCCCGAGACCGACGCTGTGATGATGATCGGCGAGATCGGCGGCCCGCAGGAGGCCGAGGCCGCTTTCCATGTCCGCGACCACATGACGAAGCCGGTCATCGCCTATGTCGCCGGCCTCTCCGCGCCCAGGGGCCGCCAGATGGGCCATGCCGGCGCCATCATCTCCGCCTTCGGCGAATCGGCGCAGGAAAAGGTCGAGATCCTTTCCTCCGCCGGCATTACCGTCGCCCCGCATCCCTCAGCAATGGGTGAAACGGTTGCACGCGCCCTGGGCCTCGACCGCGCGGCCTGAGACCGAGACGGCCGCCCGACCCTCTCCCCTATCGGTGTGGCCAGTGGAAGACCTGCGTACTCCCCGCGCAGGTCTTCCACGTTGCGTGCAGCCGGCCATGAGGGACGATGCTGTCCGCATGCGAGACGCCTGCCTGCTGCCCTGCGCCGATATAATCGCTCGACGTGCAACCTTTCCGCTCGCCATACGTTCGTTCGCTTGAGGGCATCGGGCAAAGCTTCTCCCGCGCGGTCTGCCGGCACCACCCGACCACCCGGCGCAGTTCCTCACCCTGCGGAGGAGCCGCCTCGATCGCCCTCGACCCTCCTCTTGTTCCCTGACTGCCCCGGCCTCGCGCCGGGGCCTCTTATCTCCATCCCCTTGCGTTGACAGGGCAGAGACCACGTGCCACCCCTGTCGGCCCGAGCGGGAGAACCAGCTGCCCATGCACGACCTTCTCATCCGTAACGCGATCGTGGTCGCCGGCGATGACGCCGCCACCGTCCACCGCGCGGGCGGGATCGCCATCAGCGACGGGGTGATCGAGGTGGTTGGCGCCGTTGACGGGATCCGCGCGCGCGAGACGGTCGATGCTGGCGGCATGATCCTGATCCCCGGCCTCGTCAATGCGCATTGCCATGCCGCCGATTCCCTCTTCCGCGGCCTTGTCGAGGACCTGCCGCTCGAACCCTGGCTCCAGACCGTCTGGAAGGCCGAGGCCGCCATCCTCAACCGCGACACCTGCCGCCTCGGGGCGACGCTCGGCCTTGCCGAACTCGCGCTCGGCGGCGTTACCACCACGCTCGACATGTTCTGGCACCCCGATGCCACCGTCGAAGCCGCCCGAACGCTCGGGGTCCGCATCGGCACCGGCGGCATCTTCTTCGACGCGCCGGGTACCGACGGCGCCACGCCCGCTTCCCGCGCGGAAGCTGCGGAAGCCTTCTTCGTGGCGCATGCGGGCGATACGGACGTCATCCCTGGCACCTTCCCGCACGGCACCTATACCGTCGGCCCGGAGGGGCTGAAGACCGCCAAGGCGATCGCCGACCGCCACGGCGCAATCTTCCACACTCATGCCGCCGAGACCGAATTCGAACAGGCCGACATCACCCGCCGCTACGGCCGCTCGGTCATCCGCCATCTCGACCATCTCGGCCTTCTTGACCGGCACACTCTGCTCGCGCATTGCGTCTGGCTCGACGACGAGGAGATCGGCCTGCTTGCGCGCTCGGGCGCCGCGGTCGTCCACAACCCGGTCTCGAACCTCAAGCTCGCGAGCGGCATCGCCCGCATTCCCGACCTTCTGGCGGCCGGCGTGCCCGTGGCGCTCGG
>CAYMOD010000347.1:0-2549 GCA_964391945.1 uncultured Rhodobacterales bacterium
TTCTACGGCACCGCCGGTGTCGCCGCGGGCAAGGTCCGGAACCGTTTCAGCCTCGGTCTCGATGACGGAGTCTTCACCCCCGCACCCTACAGCAACAGCTGGAGCGACAGCGGCACGCGGTTCGGCTTCGTCGTCGGCGCCGGGTTCGAGCGCCGGTTGAGCGAAGCGGCGAGTTTCAAGGCGGAGATCCTGCATTTCGACCTCGAGGACGTGACGATTCGCGCCGAGGACCCCGGCACCTTCGGCGAAAACACGATCAACTACCGCTTCCGCAACGACGGGCAGATCCTCCGCCTCGGCCTCAACTTCCGCTTCTGATCGCCCAACGATGCCGGCCACAGGCGTCTCAGGTCCCGCGCGGCGCCCAGAGGATGATCCCGGCGCCGACGAGGCAGAGCCCGGCGCCGATCGCGTCCCAGTGGTCCGGCCGGTGGCCTTCCACGGTCCAGAGCCAGACGAGCGAGGAGACGATGTAGACGCCGCCGTAGGCGGCATAGGCGCGCCCGGCTTCACTGGCCGGGCTGAGCGCGAGCAGCCAGGCGAAGGCTGCGAGGGAAACCATCCCGGGAACGAGCCACAGCACGCTTCTGCCGAGCCGGAACCACGCCCAGAAGGCGAAACACCCGGCGATCTCGGCGAGCGCTGCTGCGATGTAGAGCACGAGAGCCTGCATTCGCCGGCCATACGCGCCCGAGGCGCCGCCGTCCACGCGGCCGCTTGCCTCGCTTCCATGGTTTGCGTCGGGTATCGGCGGATCGGCAAGGAAAAAGGCGCTCCGCCTTCCGGCCGAGCGTCCTGATCTCATGGTGCGGTCGAGAAGACTCGAACTTCCACGGGTGTTACCCCACAGCGACCTCAACGCTGCGCGTCTACCAATTCCGCCACGACCGCTCGCGACCCGGGCCAGATAGCAAAGCCCCCGGAGGTCGGCAAGCCCCGATCGCGCGCTTGCGAAGACGGCGCGGCTCGGGCACCACCAGCAGGGCAGAGGGAAAGAAGGAGACCGGGCGGATGGAGTGGCGGGTCAGCGACGGCCTGACGGAATACGGCGGGGCGGTCGAGGCGATGGAGGCGCGCGCCGCGGCGATCCACGAGGGCGAAGCGGACGAGCTCGTCTGGCTCGTGGAGCATCCCCCCCTCTACACGGCCGGCACGAGCGCGCGGGCGGGCGACCTGCTCGCTCCCGACCGGTTCCCGGTCTACCCGAGCCGGCGCGGCGGCGAATACACCTATCACGGGCCGGGCCAGCGCGTCGCCTATACCATGCTCGACCTCAACCGCCGCGGCCGCGACGTGCGCCGCTTCGTCTGGAGCCTCGAGGAATGGGTGATCCGCACGCTCGCGGAATTCTCGGTGAGGGGCGAACGGCGGCCGGGCCGGGTCGGCGTCTGGGTGGTGCGGCCCGAAAAGCCGCCGCTCCCCGACGGCAGCCCGGCCGAGGACAAGATCGCCGCGATCGGGGTGCGGCTCCGGCGCTGGGTGAGTTTCCACGGCCTTGCCATCAACGTCGAGCCTGATCTCGAACATTTCTCCGGGATCGTGCCCTGCGGCATCCGCGGCTACGGCGTCACCAGCCTCGTCGATCTCGGCCTGCCGGTGACGATGGGCGATGTCGACCTGGCGCTGCGGCGGAGCTTCGACGCGGTCTTCGCCAACCCCTGAAAGCGCAAAGCCGCCCGGAAACCGGACGGCTGTGCGAAGCTCGGGGGCGGCCCCCCCGGTGATGGGGGAGTCAGCCGTGGCTCAATCTCGTGAACGCCCGCGCATCTATGCCGAGGCGCCGGAGGTCGGCAATGTCCGGCGACACACGGCGGCCACGACACGGGCGTCGCTACGGAGCGCTGCGATAGCCTCGGCGATGCGGTCAAGGAACGTCTTCCGGTTCTTGGTTTCCTGGTTCTTGGTCATCTCTCTATCTCCTCAAGCGGCCGGCCCCCTGGCCGACCCGTTCGTCCAGGAGATGGGTCCTCACCACCGGCAGCAGTAGCCCGCAGGCACGCAACTCCGCCATGCGGCGGGCGCAAGTCATTGAAAATGCTCTCAGCGCACGTCGGGCGGCACCGCCTCGGCGGCGAGCTCGGCGACGGCCTGCGCGATCGGCAGGCTGCGGCTCTCCTTCTCGCCCAGGCGGCGGAGCGAGACCGTGCGCTCCTCGACCTCCTTCATGCCCACGGCGAGGATCACCGGCACCTTGGCGAGCGAATGCTCACGGACCTTGTAGTTGATCTTCTCGTTGCGCAGGTCCGCCTCGGCGCGGATGCCTTCCCGTTTCAGCGCCGCCAGCACCTCCTCCGCATAGGGATTCGCATCCGAAACGATCGGCGCCACCACCACCTGCCGCGGCGCGAGCCAGAACGGCAGCCTGCCGGCGTAATGCTCGATCAGCAGGCCGATGAACCGCTCGAACGTGCCGAAGACCGCGCGATGGAGCATCACCGGCCGGTGTTTCGCCCCGTCCTCGCCGATATAGGTGGCATCGAGCCGCTCCGGCAGCACGTAGTCGAGCTGGAAGGTCCCCGCCTGCCAGGTCCGCCCGATCGCGTCGGTGA
>CAYMOD010000348.1:0-2535 GCA_964391945.1 uncultured Rhodobacterales bacterium
GGGCAGGTCGGTCTATGTCGGGACGGACGTGGAGAAGGACGCGGTGCTCGCCAAGGGCCTCGGCGGACGCGGCAGGATCGACGTGTCGCGGTTCAAGGGTCTGGGCGAGATGATGCCCCAGCAGCTCAAGGAAACGACGATGGACCCGAAGAGCCGCAGCCTGATCCGCGTCGCGGTTCACGACGACGAGCCCGGGGATACTGATGCGCTCGTCGATCGCCTGATGGGCAAGAAGCCGGAGCTCCGCTTCCAGTTCATCCAGGAAAACGCGCGTTTCGTGGAAGAACTCGACGTGTAGGAGACGGACCGGAGAACCGGAGGCGCCGGCGGCGCGACAGGGCGGCGCCGTCTTCTTTTCAGGATGCGGGATCCTGCCGGCTGGCAGACGATCCCTCCGGCGTCAGGAGGCGCCGGAGGGCAGGAGGATTCACTCCGCCGGTTCGATCGAGTTGAACCCGTCGGTGAAGCCGATCAGCGAGAGCGAGATCTCCACCGGCTTATCAGGCGCGGTGACCGAGGCAAGCGCGACCGTCGCCGACCGGCCCCGGCGCATCGCGGCGATGGTTTCGTCGGTCAATGCGATCTGCGCGATGCAGCCGATCGCGCTGCAGAAGGTGAATCCGTACTGACGGGTCTCGCCGCTGTCAATCTGGAGCGTCAGGCCGCCCGGCAGGAAGGTCCCGAGCGGGGTGAGAATGTTGACGAGCGCGGCCGCCTCCTCGGCCTCCGGGGCGCGGAACAGGCTGAACTCGATCACCGGATTCTCGTTCGAGTCGAGACCGAGCTGATGCAGGGCGCATTCACCCTCGTCCTCGGCGCAACGCACGTCCCAGTCCCCGAACGTGTCGCGGACGACGACCTCGCCGCCGGCAGGCAGTTCGGCTCCCGGCATCTCGCCGATACCTGCCGGCGCCCCGTCGGTTTCCTCGTCTCCCGGCGCCGTCTCGCCTTCGTCATCCCCGGCGGCCTCGTCCGTGTCCGTGGGCGGAGCATCGCTTTCCGACGCCTCTTCGGTGGGCGCCGGAGGCTCGGGGGCGGTGGCGTCCTCCTCCGCATCCGTGCTGGCCGGTTCGCTCTGTTCCGCCTCCGGTGCGAAATCGCCGATGGCGGGCGCGTCCTCGTCAGGTGCCTGCTGGGCAAAGGTGCCCTGCGGAAGCGCGAAGCCGAGGGCGAGGGCGGCAAGATAGGGAAGACTGCGCTGCATGATCTGGCTCTTGTTGAATGAAAGACTGCCTCCGCGAAGGGAGTGGCACCGCTCACGCCACGCTGTCAACTGCGAGGGTGCAATCCGGGCCGCAGGCGCCGGCACGCTGCAGGAAACGCATGGAACCGGGGAGATCGAACCTCTGCCGTGTGTCGGGGTCCCAAGTGAAAAGGGCACCTTGCGGTACCCTTTCCCTCGCTTCCGCGACTTCCCCTGTCGGACAGGCCGAACTGCATGAGGCGGAGGCTATGTCAGAAGGAAAAATGCGTCAACAGCAGTATGTTTGCTGCTCCTCCACGTCTGCGCCTGCCAGAAGACGGCCGCGGAGCATGCTCCGCGGCCAGACCGAGGAGGAGGACGTCACGCCTCCCGGCACCGGTCAAGACGATCCGGGATATGTGCGAACATAGCGCCCCGGCCTTGACGTCAGATTGAATCGTGGTGGCAGAAGCACGGATCCGGCCGGAGCGGGTGGAGCATGGCAGGTACTGGGCAGGGCGTTCCGGCCGCGACCGGAATCATGCATTCCCCGTCATTGTCCTCCGGACGAACTGGCAGGCGCGATCTTGCGTCAGAGGATGCACGCGGAGCCGGGTCAGGCGGTTCTCCTCCCGGCCGAGCACCTCGAACCGGAAGCCGTGGAAATTGAAGGCTTGGCCTTCCGTCGGAATCGCCTGAGCCTCGTGGATGACAAGGCCGGCCACCGTATTCGCTTCCTCGTCGGGAAGCAGCCAGTCGCAGGCGCGGTTGAGGTCGCGGATGGTGGTCGTACCCTCGGCGATCACCGACCCGTCAGGCTGGATGTCGATCCCGTCCGCGCTCCCGGTGTCGTGTTCGTCGGCAATCTCGCCGACGATCTCCTCGAGGATGTCCTCGAGGGTGACGAGGCCCTGGAGCGCGCCGTATTCGTCGACCACGAGCGCGAAATGACTGCGGCGGCGGATGAACTGGCGAAGCTGCTCGTCGAGCGGCGTCGTGTCCGGGATGAAGTAGGGCTCCATCGCGATATCGTCGATCGCAAGCGCGCCGAGCCCCTCCCTGCCTTCCGGGATCTCCCCGAGGAGCTTTGCCACGGCGCGCGACAGATCCCTGGCGTGGATGACGCCGATGATGTTCTCCGGATTGTCACGATAGATCGGCAGCCGGGTATGCGGCGATGACAACGCCCGGGTGAGGATTTCCGCGGTGGGCGCGTCGCCGTCGAGCGTCTCGATCTCGCGCCGGTGCAGCATGATCTCCTCGACCTGGCGCTGGCCGAGGTCGAGGGCGCCGAGCAGCCGATCGCGCTCGGCCCGCTCGACCGTGCCCTCGGAATGGTGGAGGGCTATTGC
>CAYMOD010000349.1:0-2525 GCA_964391945.1 uncultured Rhodobacterales bacterium
CCGGCAGCACCGACAGCGCATAGAACCCGGTCAGCAGGCTGATCGCGCCGATCACGCCCGGCACCATCGCCCCCGGATTGAGAAGCTCGAAAATGATCCCATAGATGCCGATCATCATCAGGATGAGCGCGACATTCGGATCCGTCAGCACCATGAGCACCCGCGTCGCCAGCCCCGGCGGCCGCTCCTCGACCGCGAGTCCCTCGGTGGCGAGCGTCACCATCTCGCCGCCGAGCCTGACGCTCATCCCATCCGCCTGCTCCAGGAGCGCCCCGGTGCTCGCCGCCACGAAATCGATGGCGCCGATCCCGGCCGCTTCCGTTGCGCCAAGGCTCTCGGCCTGCCGCACCGCGCGCTCGGCCCAGTCCGCGTCCCGCCCCCGCAGTTCCGCAAGGCCGCGGATATAGGCGACCGCGTCGTTGATCGCCTTCGCCTCGCTCGCCGTTCCGGGCGCGATCCCTTCCCCGCCGCCCTCCTCGCCTTCGCCTTCCTCTCCGTTGCCGAACGGCGACCCGCCACCGCCGAGCTGCACCGGCGTCGCCGCACCGATATTGGTGCCCGGCGCCATCGCCGCGACATGGGAGGCATAGAGGATGTAGGTCCCGGCACTCGCCGCCCGCGCGCCGCCCGGCGCCACCCAGCCCGCGACCGGCACCGGCGAGGCGAGGATCGCCCGCACGATCTCGCGCATCGAGGCATCGAGCCCGCCCGGCGTGTCCATCCGGATGACGACGAGCGCGGCACCCTCGGCGCCGGCCTCCCCGATCCCCCGCACGAGGTAGTCGGCACTCGCCGGCGTCACCGCGCCCTCGAGCGTCAGCACAACCGCCCGCCCGGAGGGCGACGGCCCGGTCTGCCCCGCGCCGAAGCCAATGGCTCCCGCGAGCACGAGGAATGTCGCCACGAGAAGCCGCAGGCTTGGCGCCGCCCGTCGAAGAATTCCCATGGCCGGGCATATAGGACGGCCGATCCGGATGGTAAGGCGCGCCCTCGCCCGCCCCCGGCCGGCGGCGCGGCCCTCTCGTGCAGGCCACCCGCATGAAGGACCGGGACGCCCGGTCTGGCGCCCGACCCCGCGCGCCCGTCAGCGGTACTCACGATTCCGTGGTGACGTTGCCCTGCGGAAGGTCATGATCGGCCAGATACCGGCTCATCCAGTCGACGGTCTCGGCGATGCCCCCGAACGGATAGAGGTGATAGCGCACCGTCCCGAGCCTGCCGTCGGCGACCTGGGGAACAAGACGGTCGAGAAATCGCTCGGGCCCGACGCGCTGCAGGAGATTGACGAGAGAGAAGCCGTATCGGCGCACGACCCTGGCCGACGAGGCCGCGCCGAACTGACGGGCAAACCTGAGAAGCTTGCCGACATCTGCAGGTCCCGGAACGCCGACCCTGACCGGACAATCGATCCCTGCGCTGCGCAATTCTTCGATCCAACGCAGGACGGCGTCCGCATCGAAGCCGAATTGCGTCGTGATTTCCACCGGACAGCCCTCCGCCTGGAGGAAGGCAACTTTCCACTTCAGCGATTTCCAGAGGGTTTCGCTATCGATCTTCGGATGACCTTCGGGATATCCGGCGATGCCGACATGGCGAATGGCGTGACGACGCAGAACGCCGCTCGCGAGTAGCGCGAGCGAATCCGCGAACGGTCCCGCCGGCTTCGCCGGATCGCCTCCGACCAGAAGGAAGCGCGACGGCGTGGCCTCCCTGATCAGGGCACCGAGCAGATTGTCGAGGTCTTCCGTCGACAGCAGCCGCCGCGAGGAAATGATCGGCACAGGTTCGAAGCCGCAAGCGCGGATCACCCGCGCAGCATTGATCCGCTGCCCGTGGTCCTCATTTCCCAGAAAGGCGATATTGATCGGCGTTCCATCCGGAATCCCGCTCCGGGCGGCTTCTACCTGGGCGATGTCCTTGCCGGTCACCTCCAGCGTATAGAGACTGGGCCGGAGCGGCGCGTCAATGGTTCCGGAACGGGTCATGCCCTCAGTCACTCCCAGCCTCGCCCGGTCATCGGGCCGATGTGTCGCCCGGCGAGACGCCGTGGGCCGTTCAGCGCCGCGGCGGGCGCCTGAGTCTCCTCCACTTCGGTCTCCGGGAGGATCGGTTGCGACAGCAAGCGCATCACCTGCCCTCAAGAATTCATGGCTGTGCGGCCGCCATACCCAGCAGACCCTGAATCCGGTGCGATATCAAGATCCGAGGGCTTGTCTGCGGGGCGGCCAGCCATCCCCGGCTCAGGCCGCTGCCGGATAGAACGCTTCGTAGAGCGGCTCGAGCGTGCGGCTGTCGAAGAGCGAGCTCACGCTCGTCCCGTTCGAGATGTTGAGGATCGCCTGCGCGAACAGCGGCGCCAGCGGCACGATCCGGATGTTCTCCGCCTTCCTCACCGCCTCCGAGGGTTCGATCGAATCGGTGATGACGAGGCTCTTCATCGTCGAGCTCCTGATCCGCTCGACCGCCGGTCCCGAGAGCACGCCGTGGGTGATATAGGCATGCACCTCCCGCGCGCCCTGGCTCTT
>CAYMOD010000350.1:0-2513 GCA_964391945.1 uncultured Rhodobacterales bacterium
GCCCGAAGCGCCGCACGCCGCCTCGCCCTGCTCCACCCGAAGATCATGCCGACAACACCCCGATCCGTGTGCTCGCTCCGAAGAAACGGCGGATCGAGGACCTCGAGCGTGGCGTGAAGGAAGGTCGCGTCTGGGTCTATGTCCATAACGACCGGCCATGGGCGGGCGGCGATCCGCCAGCCGCAGCCTACTGGTTCCCGCCCGATCGCAAGAGCAAGTACCCGACGACCCATCTGAAGGACTTCATCGGTCCGCCTCAGAGCCTTCTCTGACTGGGATTGATGAGGTCAAGCCCAAGCAGTGAAGCTTCTCAGGCAGTGCCGCCGCATGTCCGCAGGTTCATCCTGATTGCACTCGGCACCGATCGGCGCGCCATTGCCATTTTGCAACTCCACTGGACGCCATTGCTCATGGCCGGGTTCGCCGACGTGGAGCATGGCGTGATCCAATTCCTCAGGAAAGGACAGCGCGAGACGAAGAAGCGGCACGGCTCATGCCGGATGACGCGGACGCTTCACGCCCACATGCGCCGATGAGCGCGAGACGGCGGCTCGCCCGTCATCATGTCATGTGGAGAAAAAAGCCGGTGTAGTTGCAAGCCGGTGCAATCGACAGGCAAGGCCTTCCCTTGCTGTCGGGAGCGCTGGGCTGGAAGGCATCACGCCGTGCTCGCTCAAGCACACGGCCGTCACGTGGGCGTTCCAGAACGGGATAACGCTGGAGGATGCCGCCGACTGGTTCGCAGCCACGGCGAAGACGCTTGAAACGGCCTATTGCCAGCACTTGCCGCGCTACCAAGGCTGGGCGACGGCTGCGATGGCGAAGCGAAGCAAGCCTGACCAGCCAGGCTTGGCAGTTTCGTGGGGGCGCCCAAATACTGAAACTGCAAAGTCTTTGGCTTCATGGAGCGGGCGATGAGATTCGAACTCACGACCCTTACCTTGGCAAGGTAATGCTCTACCCCTGAGCTACGCCCGCGTCCGTGGAAGGGGTCTATATCGGCGCCCTGCCGGGGGTGCAAGAGTCAAATTCACGGACGGCGCCTGCGCAGATTGCGAAGCCGGGCTGCCTGCTCTAAGTCCGGGGCCGAGAGGAGAACCCGTCCATGGAAAAGGTCTTCGACGTCGCCATCCTCGGCGCAAGCGGCTACACGGGCGCTGAGCTTGTGCGCCTGATCGCGACGCATCCGGGGCTGAGGATCACGGCGCTCGCCGCCGACCGCAAGGCCGGGCAGGCCCTCGGCCAGGTGTTTCCGCATCTCCGCCATCTCGACCTGCCGAAGCTCGGGACGATCGGGGAGATCGACTTCAGGGGCATCGACCTTGCCTTCTGTGCGCTGCCGCACGGCACCAGCCAGGAAGTGATCGCATCCCTGCCGCGCGACGTGAAGATCGTCGATCTCTCCGCCGACTTCCGCCTGCGCGACCCGGCCGCCTATGCCCGCTGGTATGGACGCGAACACCAGGCGCTCGATCTCCAGGCCGAGGCCGTCTATGGTTTGACCGAGTTCTATCGCGCGGACATCCGCAGGGCGCGCCTCGTCGCCGGCACCGGCTGCAACGCGGCGACCGGGCTCTATGCGATCCTGCCGCTCCTGCGCGCGGGCGTCATCGATCCCGACGAGATCATCATCGACCTCGTCACCGGCATCTCCGGCGCCGGACGCGCGCCGAAGGAGGAGATGCTCCACGCCGAGACCTCCGAGGGCATCCACGCCTACAACATCGCCCGCCACCGGCATCTCGGCGAGTTCGACCAGGAGTTCTCCCGCGCCGCCGGCCGCAAGGTCGAGGTCACCTTCACGCCGCATCTTGCGCCGATGAACCGCGGCATCCTCGTCACCGCCTATGTCCGCGGCGAGGCGGAGCGCATCCACGCCGCGCTTGCCGATGCCTATGCAAGCGAGCATTTTCCCGTCGTGCTCCCCTTCGGCGAGGCGCCGGCGACGCGGCACGTGCGCGGGTCGAACTACGTGCATCTCGGCGTCGTCGCCGACCGCCGTCCCGGGCGCGCGATGGTCTTCGCGGCCCTCGACAACCTCGCCAAGGGCTCCTCCGGCCAAGCGCTCCAGAACGCCAACCTCATGCTCGGTCTGCCCGAGACCACCGGCCTCGAGGCTGCGCCGCTCTTCCCGTGACCCGGGGACGCGGCCAGCGCCGGTTCGTCTGGCGGATCTTTCGCCACGCCCTCGACGGCTACTGGCGCAACGACGGCGACGCCTTCGCCGGCTACATCGCCTTCACCGGCCTCCTCGCGATCTTCCCCTTCCTGATCTTCCTGACCATGCTGATCGGCACGTTCCTCGGCCAGCAGCAGACCGACGAACTCACCCATGCCCTCTTCGAGATCGCGCCCCCGCATGTCGCGCTGACGCTCGAACCGGTCGTCGACGAGGTGATCGCGGGCGCGAGCGACCGCATCCTCACGCTCTCGGCGATCTTCGCCATCTACGTCGCGTCGAACGCGGTCGAATCGTTCCGCGTCGCCTTCGACCGCGCCTACCGGGTGATCGA
>CAYMOD010000351.1:0-2501 GCA_964391945.1 uncultured Rhodobacterales bacterium
CCGGCGCAGGATGCGGGTGGAGAGCGAGTGGAAGGTGCCGAGCCAGGGCATGCCTTCGATCGCGCTGCCGACGAGGTCGCCGATCCGGGCCTTCATCTCGCGCGCGGCCTTGTTGGTGAAGGTGACGGCGAGGATCTCGTTCGGCCGGGCGCGCCCGGTGTTGAGGAGATGGGCGATGCGCGCGGTCAGCGCCCGGGTCTTGCCGGTTCCGGCGCCGGCGAGGACGAGGACCGGACCGTCGAGCGCCTCCACCGCCTCGCGCTGGGCGGGGTTGAGGGCGTCGAGATAGGGTGTGGGCCGCGCAAGCCGCGCCCGGGCCGAAAGCGGAAGGCCCCCCGAATCCGCCGACCGTGGCATGGCCGCGGCGAAGGCTGCGGCTTCTTCCTCGAAAGCATTCGTCATGGGATTCATGATTACTCCGGAGAGCGGGAAAAGCAAAGCCGGGGTTCATGGGTTGTTCCGGGTCGGGGGGAGGTTTATCAGCGAATGCTGTGGTCCTCGCGCCCGGTCTCTGGCAAGGAAGGGGACACCAAAGGCGGAGCGGTTGGCGCCACTTCCGCATTGCACAACACGCTGCCGGGAATAATGTCCCCGTGCGAGAATCCGGGAAAGCTGCGCCATGCAGAGCTTCAGCAAGATACTGATCGCCAACCGTGGCGAGATCGCGATTCGCGTGATGCGGGCGGCGAACGAACTCGGCAAGCGCACGGTCGCCGTCTATGCGGAGGAGGACAAGCTCTCGCTCCACCGCTTCAAGGCGGACGAGGCCTACCGGATCGGCGAGGGGATGGGACCGGTCGCGGCCTATCTCGCCATCGACGAGATCATCCGCGTCGCGAAGATGAGCGGCGCGGACGCCATCCATCCCGGCTATGGGCTGCTGAGCGAGAATCCCGATCTCGTCGATGCCTGCACCGCGGCCGGGATCACCTTCATCGGGCCGAAGGCCGAGACCATGCGGATGCTGGGCGACAAGGCCTCCGCGCGTCGGGTCGCGGTCCAGGCCGGTGTGCCGGTGATCCCTGCGACCGAGGTTCTGCCCGACGACATGAACGAGGTCCGCCAGATGGCCGAGGCGATCGGCTATCCCTTCATGCTCAAGGCGTCCTGGGGCGGCGGCGGCCGCGGCATGCGTCCGGTGATGAATGCGGACGAGCTCGAGGACAAGGTTCACGAGGGAAGGCGCGAGGCGCTGAACGCCTTCGGCAATTCCGAGGGCTACCTCGAGAAGATGATCCTCAACGCCCGGCATGTCGAGGTCCAGATCCTCGGTGACAGCCATGGCGGGCTCGCCCATCTCTGGGAACGCGACTGTTCCGTGCAGCGGCGCAACCAGAAGGTTGTGGAGCGCGCGCCGGCCCCTTATCTCTCGCAGGAGCAGCGCGAGGAACTCTGCGAACTCGGGCTGAAGATCGCGCGGCATGCGGGTTACCAGAACGCCGGCACCGTCGAGTTCCTGATGGACCGCGACAGCGACGCCTTCTATTTCATCGAGGTCAACCCGCGCATCCAGGTCGAGCATACCGTGACCGAGGAGGTCACCGGCATCGACATCGTGCGGGCGCAGATCCTGATCGCGGAAGGGGCGACGATCGAGCAGGCGACCGGCTGCCCCGATCAGGCGGCGGTCCGCCTCAACGGTCACGCGATCCAGTGCCGGATCACCTCCGAGGATCCGCAGAACAACTTCATTCCCGACTATGGCCGGATCACCGCCTACCGGAGCGCGACCGGCATGGGCATCCGGCTCGACGGTGGCACCGCCTATTCAGGTGCGGTGATCACCCGCCACTACGACAGCCTTCTCGAGAAGGTGACCGCCTGGGCGCCGACGGCCGAGGCGGCGATCGCCCGGATCGACCGTGCGCTTCGCGAGTTCCGCATCCGGGGCGTGTCGACCAACATCGACTTCGTGCTGAATCTGCTCCGGCATCCGAAGTTTCTCGATCTTTCCTATACCACCAAGTTCATCGACGAGACGCCGGAACTCACCCGGTTCGAGCGCCGCAAGGACCGCGCGACCAAGATCCTCACCTATATCGCCGACATCACCGTCAACGGCCATCCGGAGACGGCGGGGCGTGGGAAACCGCCGGCCGAGGCGAAGCCGCCGCGCGCGCCCGTGGTCGCGACCGGGGCACCGCCGTCCGGCGTGCGGCAGATCCTCGAGGAGCGGGGCGCGAAGGGGGTCGCCGACTGGATGCTGGCGGAGAAGCGGCTTCTCGTCACCGACACGACGATGCGCGACGGCCACCAGAGCCTGCTCGCGACGCGGATGCGCTCCTATGACATGATCAAGGCGGCGCCGGCCTATGCGCACCGCCTCTCCGGTCTCTTCTCGGTCGAATGCTGGGGCGGTGCCACCTTCGACGTCGCTTACCGCTTCCTGCAGGAATGCCCGTGGCAGCGGCTGCGCGATCTCCGGGCGGCGATGCCGAACCTGATGACGCAGATGCTGCTCCGCGGCTCGAACGGGGTCGGCTACACCAACTATCCCGACA
>CAYMOD010000352.1:0-2499 GCA_964391945.1 uncultured Rhodobacterales bacterium
CGAGCAGCGCAGGCTGGTCGAGACGCTGCGACCGCCGTCGGTGTCGATCGCCCTGCGCGAGATCACCGCGGAGCCTGACATGGCCGTAACCCGCCGTTTCTTCGCCTTCTGCGCCGAGGCAGATATTGCGGTGCAGCACATCCTTTATGACACCGACGACGTTGCGCGTTTCGGCAGACTTCTGGTCGAAGAAGTCATACCGCCAGGACCGCAGCAAATTCTCCATGTGCTTGGCCGCTACGTCACCGGGCAGCGCGCTGCACCGGAGGACCTTCTGGCACCGCTCGAGGCGCAGGAGCGCCTGGGTATCTCCTTGGATTGGGCTGTGTGCGCCTTCGGCCCTGACGAAAGCGCCTGTCTGATGGCTGCCAAGCGTGCGGGCGGCAAGGTCCGGATCGGTTTTGAGAACAACTTGTTGGACTTGGATGGGCAGCCTGCCCAAGACAACGCAGCGCAAGTCGCAGCCTTCGTTCGCCTCGCCGCGTCCGAGCCAGGTGCATGAGCCGACGAGGCCGTCCTTCCGGGAGCTGCATGGAACGTTGATGTCGAATCTGGACATGCCCGACCGCCACTTGGAGCTGGCTCGGGAAATCTGAACAGAGGCGTTGAGTGGATCCTCTGCGCGATATTGGCATGATGCCGAGGAGCGAGAAGAGACCATGACCTGGAGTGGGCCCCTCGGGATGGACAAGGATCACGCGGCGTCTTTGACCGGGCGTCGAGCATGCTCTTCTTCGTATTGAACCGGGCTGAGGTAGCCAAGCGCCGAGTGCAGGCGCCTGGAATTGTATTTTCCGATGAAGGCGGGGAGCTGCTCCGCGACGTCATGCGCGGTTTCGAAGGCGAGCGGATAGACGCCTTCGACCTTCAGCGTCTTCATCAGGCTTTCCATCCTGGCGTTGTCATAGGGATTGCCGCGGCGGCCCATCGACCCGGTCAGGCCGGCATCGCTCAAGCGGGCTCGGTAGCGGGCAGCAGCGTATTGGGCGAATTCAACCGGTCGTCGCAACACCCTCGATTGTATTCTGTTTTAGCAATTGGTCGAGTGCCTCTGCAGGCGTGCGCCAGCCTAGGTCTTGCGCGGCCTCGTGTTCAGAGCATGTGCCACAGCGCTGAGTTCATCGGCACCATGCTGGCTGAGATCCGTGCCTTTTGGAAAGTATTGGCGGAGCAAGCCGTTGGTGTTTTCATTGCTTCCGCGCTGCCAAGGGCTCTGGGGGTCACAGAAGTAGATCTCGAGGCCCGTGTCGATCCTGAGTTGTGCATGCTGGGCCATCTCGGCACCCTGATCCCACGTCAAGGATCGGCGCAGGTATGCTGGTAGATCCATGATGGTCCCGGCAATGGCATCGCGGACGGCTTCTGCTCCATGACCGGCCAATGCCGGGCCGTTCTTGATTGACCTGCCGCCTCCGTGACCCTCCATGCGCGGCAAGTGAAGGAGCATGGTGAAGCGCGTGGTCCGCTCGACCAAGGTGCCGATCGCCGAGCTTCCGAGGCCGAGAATGAGATCGCCCTCCCAGTGGCCAGGCACTGCCCTGTCGCCGATCTCTGCTGGACGATCACTGATCATCAGCGCATCCGCGATGAAAGACTTGCCGCGGTTCCGAGCCCGTTCGCGGGGGAGACGCAGTGCTCGACCAGACCGCAAACAGGCCGAGAGCTCCCGCTTCAGGGCTCCGCGTCCCTGAATGTAGAGCGCTTGGTAGATCGCTTCGTGGCTGATGCGCATAGACGGGTCCTCGGGGAAGTCCATCTTCAGGCGCTGCGCAATCTGCTCGGGGCTCCAAGCTGCGGACCAGCGTCGACTTTGCCGATGCACGGCCCGCCGTCCTTTCCATACCACGACAGGGCCATCAAAGGCGATGCCATCCGGTGTGGCGATGATGCCCGCGAGCCGGTCCTGCACATAATCACGAAGGGCAGGATTGGTTGCCAGCTTGCCGATCTTCGGCCGACGTGCCGCACGATCAGCATGCCACTGCGCGGTAATGGCCCGATAGTCGAAGTCCCCGCTGCGGGTCGCCGAGTTGCGCCTGATCTCGCGGGATATTGTGCTGGGCGACCGCCCCAGCTTGCACGCAATCGCACGAACTCCAGTGCCCCGAGCACATTCCAACGCGATTTCCTCGCGTTCAGGGAAGGTCAGATTGCGGCTCTTCAGTGGCGCCGCCGCGGGCGAGAGATGTGTGGGAGGCATTCCGCCGGAACTCCGAAACCACCGGAGGCCGACAGGGCCGGAGACGCCAGCTTCGACAGCGGCCTCTTCACTGGACAGCCCGGCTGCCACGCCTCGCCAGAACCGGCACAGGTTCTCACGCTGCCACACTGGTGGCCGTCCCGGCGAGGACAACTTACGCCGCGTCGAGCGCTCGGATTTCCGTCTTCCAGTAGCCATAAACACCTCCCGGCATGGGGTGTTGCGACGACCGGTTGAATCCGCCTTGGCAGCCCCTGTCCGTATGATGAATGCACCCTGCCGGAGGTTTTCTGCTCACG
>CAYMOD010000353.1:0-2493 GCA_964391945.1 uncultured Rhodobacterales bacterium
GTCGCCCCGGCTCAGGATCTCCTTCGAGATCAGCGCCAGCATGTAGGTGCGGAGCACCGCGTTGATCCGGCGGTGGTAGCCCTGACCCGATCGCTGGAACCACTTCAGCACGTCCTCGTCGAGCGCGACCGTCACCTTCTTGCGTTTCGGACGGACCGGCACGCTCGCTTCGAGGTCATGCCACTCCGCCGGGATCAGCGCCTGCCGGAGCCGCCAGTCGCGGAGGTCAGCCTCCAGCGCCTCGAGTTCGCGCATCATCTCGAGATGGGCCTTCTCCTGGGCGATCGTGCGCAGCCGGTCTTCCACGGGACCTCTCCCCAGCCAAGGTTGTCGGAACCGCGCCATCCTGCCCCGGAACGGTTAAGATGCCCCTCAAGAACGGCAAGCCGCTTTCCAGCCGGAATCCAGCCGCGTTCCACCCTTGGCAACCGACTGACCCTCCAGAACAAATCCCCTCCCGGACCCGCCGGCCCTTGCCCCCGCCCCAGGACCTCCCTACCTCAAGCGCCGATGAACTACGTCCTCGCCCTTTTCCTCCCGCCGTTGTCGATCCTGCTGATCGGCCGGCCGGTCGTGGCCATCGTCACCTTCCTGATCTGGCTCCCGGCGATCGTGCTGTCGGGCGGGCTCACCCACCCGATGTTCGTGCTGCTGGCCTGGATCCTGATCTATCAGGCGGGCGAGGAGCGACGCCGGCGCGACGATCGCTGAGTCCGTCCTGGCCGGCATCGTCACCCGTTTCGCGCCGTCCCCGACCGGGCTCCTCCATCTCGGCCATGCCTTCTCCGCACTGGCGGCGTGGGATCTCGCGCAAGGCACGGGCGGGACCTTCCTGCTCCGGGTCGAGGATATCGACGCGGCGCGCTGCCGCCCGGAATACGAGGCGGCGGTTTTCGAAGACCTCCGCTGGCTCGGCCTCGCCTGGCCGGAGCCGGTCATGCGCCAGTCGGAACGGCTTCCCGCCTACCGCGCCGCCCTCGGCCGGCTGCGGGCTGCCGGCTTCCTCTATCCCTGCACCTGCACCCGGCGCGACATCCGCGATGCTCTCGCCGCCCCGCAGGAGGGGACCCCGCGGAGTGCCGTCTATCCCGGCACCTGCCGCGGCCGCACCGAGGCGCCCGAGGGGGCCGCCTGGCGGCTCGATCTCGGCCGCGCCGTCGCCGTCGCCGGCCCGCTCGCCTTCACCGAAACCGGCGTCGAGGCGGGCGAGCATGCCGTCGGTCCCGAGGCACTTGTGCGCGAGATCGGCGACGTGGTGCTCGCCCGGCGCGACATCGGCACCTCCTATCATCTCGCGGTCGTCGTCGATGACGCGGCGCAAGGCATCACCCATGTCGTGCGCGGCATGGACCTCTTCGCGGCAACCGGCCTCCACCGGCTTCTCCAGGCGCTGCTCGACCTGCCGGTGCCGGTCTGGCACCATCACCCCCTGATCCGCGACGAGAGCGGCCGCCGCCTTGCCAAACGCGACGACGCGCGGGCGATCGCGCGTTATCGCGAGGAGGGGTGCGCCCCTGCCGACCTGCGCCGCATGGTCGGGCCGACGTGAGCGTCAACAAACAGGCAGGTTTTACTTACAGTGCAAGATCAAGGGCCTGGATGAGGTTCTACGCCTGGGCACCCTCACGCCCACGGCTCCGCCACGACCACTTCCTCGCCCTCGCGGACCGCCGTATAGAAGCAGCTCCGCCGGTTGGTATGGCAGGCCGGGCCGGTCTGATCCACGATCAGGAGCAGCGTGTCGCGGTCGCAATCGACCCGGAGTTCGGCCAGCCGCTGCACATGGCCCGAGGTCTCCCCCTTTCGCCA
The DNA here is from genome assembly GCA_964391945.1 of uncultured Rhodobacterales bacterium. Classification (GTDB taxonomy): domain Bacteria; phylum Pseudomonadota; class Alphaproteobacteria; order Rhodobacterales; family Rhodobacteraceae; genus Amaricoccus. Next base: position 1,810 of record CAYMOD010000353.1, read on the forward strand.
CAGCGCCCCGCGCGAGCGCGACCAGTAGGTGACCTGCCCGGTCGCGAGCGTCTCCGCGAGGCTCTCCGCGTTCATCCAGGCGAGCATCAGCACCTCGCCCTCGCGTGACTGGGCAATGGCCGGGATCAGGCCGCGCGCGTCGAATCGGAGGCTCGCGATGTCGAAGGCGGGCATGGACGACTTCCGTCTACTTTGCGGGGCGCGATTTCTGTCCTATCTAACGGTCCTGAACAGAAGAATGAAGGTCATGAGCGGCGAAACAGATCTCATCAAGCTTTACAGCCAGCGCATCCTCGTCCTTGCGGCGGAGATCCCGCTCGCGGAGCGCCTGCCGAACCCGCAGGTGAGCGCCAGGAAACGCTCGCCCCTCTGCGGCTCCATGGTGACGGTCGATCTCGTGCTCCGGGAGGGGCGCATCGCCGAGTTCGGCCAGGACGTGAAGGCCTGCGCCCTCGGCCAGGCCGCAGCCTCGGTGCTCGGCCGCAGCGTGATCGGCCGCACGCGCGAGGATATCGCCCGCGCCCGCGACCAGCTCCGCGCCATGCTGAAGGAGGGCGGTCCCGTGCCGGACGCGCCTTTCGACGGGCTCGAGGTGCTGATGCCCGCGCGCGACTACCGGAACCGCCACGCCTCGATCCTGCTCGCGCTCGAAGCGACCCTCGCCGCCTTCGACGAGGCGCTCGA
>CAYMOD010000354.1:0-2491 GCA_964391945.1 uncultured Rhodobacterales bacterium
GCCGAGGCTGCCCCCGCGCTTGGTGAAGGTCGAGCGGATGTTCGAGGCGGTGCGGTTGCGATTGTCGGTCATCGCTTCGACGATGATCGCCACGCCGTTCGGCCCATAGCCCTCGTAGCGGATCTCTTCGTAGTTTTCGCCCTCACCACCGATCGCCTTCTTGATCGCCCGGTCGATGTTGTCCTTGGGCATCGAATTGGCCTTTGCCTCCTTGACGGCGAGGCGCAGGCGCGGGTTCTTGTCCGGATCGGGATCACCCATCTTCGCGGCGACCGTGATCTCCTTGGACAGCCGCGAGAACAGCTTCGAGCGCGCCGCGTCCTGCCGGCCCTTGCGATGCTGGATGTTGGCCCATTTGGAATGCCCGGCCATTGGGTTACGTCTCCGCTGATCGGTATCGGGGATCGGCCCCTGATAACCACCGTCCGGGCCGCCATCAACCCCTCACTCCAGCGGCCAGAACACCGGGATCAGCAGACAGCAGGCGATTCCGTAGACGATATTCATGCCGATGCCGATCCGCACGAAATCGGTGAACTTGTAGCCGCCCGGCCCGTAGACGAGGGTGTTGGTCTGGTAGCCGATCGGCGTGGCGAAACTCGCCGAGGCGCCGATCATCACCGCCACCACGAGCGGCCGCGGGTCGATCCCCAACGACTGCCCGATCCCGATCGCGATCGGCGTCATCACCACGGCCACGGCATTGTTGGTGACGGTCTCGGTGAGCGAGGTCGTCATCAGGAAGATGACGAGCAGCACGACGAACGGGCTCACGCCGGCGAGGTAGGGCGCGACGCTCGACGCGATCAGGTCGACAGCCCCCGATTCCTCGAGCGCGACCCCTATGCTGAGCATGGCGAAGATGAGCGCCATCAGGTTGCCATCGACAAAGCCGAACGCCTCGTCGGTATCGAGGATGCGGGTGACGAGGACGAGCACGACACCGCCGAGCGCGAGGACATGGATCGGCGCCGAACCGATCGCGGAGAACACGACGACGGCGAGGAGGATCGCCACCATCAGCGGCGCGCGCTTGCGCCGGTAGGGCCGCTCCGACGGCTCCGCGAGGTCGACCAGATCGACTTCGGTGGCGAGACGGCGAATATCCTCCGGAGCGCCCTCGAGCAGAAGCGTGTCGCCGACGCGGACGATCACCTCATCGAGCTGGCGGCCGAGGTTCTCGTTCCGGCGGTGGACGGCGAGGGGATAGATGCCGTAGCGGCGGCGCAGCCTCAGGCTGCCGAGCGAGCGGCCGACGAGCCGGCAATCGGGCGAGATCAGCGCCTGGACCGTCGTCGTGCGGCGGGAACTCACGCGATCCACCAGCGTCACCTGGTTCGAATCCTTCAGGCCGAGGAGTTCCGTCATCTCGGTCCGCAGCACGACCCGGTCGCCCGCAGCGAGAGTCACGTCCGGGAACTGGCGCCGGAGCGACTCGTCCCCGCGCAGGACGTCGATCACCCACATGCCCTCCCGCTTGAACAGCGCCACCTCCATCACCTGCGCACCCACGAGGGGGGAATCCTCGGGGACGACGACCTCGGTGAAGAATTTCATGCGCTTGCGGGGACCGAGCGCCTCGAGCATCGATTCGCGGTCCGGCAGCAGCCGCGGGACGAAGATCCACAGGTAGATGAATCCGATCACCGCGAGGCAGACCCCGAGGGGTGTGATCTCGAAGAGGGTGAAGGGCTCGAGGCCGGAATTCCGGGCGACGCCGTCGACGAGCAGGTTGGTCGAGGTGCCAATCAGCGTGCAGACGCCACCCATGATCGCAAGATAACTGAGCGGGATGAGGAACTTCGATGGCGACTTCTCCAGGCTCTGAGCGAGCTGGACGACGATCGGGATCATCACGACGACGATCGGCGTGTTGTTCATGAATGCCGATGCCCCGACGATCATTGCGCCCAGCATGGCGATGACGAGGACCGGCCGGTCGACGGCGTGCCGGGTGATGAGGCGCGAGATGTTGGACAGGACTCCGGTCCGCACCAATCCGCCGGAGAGAATGAACATCGCGGCGATGGTCCATGGCGCCGGATTGGCGAATACTTCGAGGATACGCCCGCTCGGCACGATGCCGGTAGTCGCGAGGACGGCCGCGCCTGCCATCGCCGTCACCGCCGGAGGATAGGAATCCCGCACGAAGAACACGAACATCACGCCGATCACCGCAAGCGTGAAAAGCGGCGGAAACATGCCGTTCTCGAGGGTTGTCATCATCAATGGAACCGCCTCAGTGGGAATCGTCCGCAGGCGACCGATCGACCCGCTGTCGCGGGGGGAGCCGCGGTCATCTCAGGCAAGCAGGCCGAGGGGCGCGGCCGGCGTGAGGCACCCGCCGACCCGCACCGGCTGCACGCTTCCTGCGCGGCCGCCCTCGGCAGTCTCGACCAGGACACCGGCGAGTGTCGCTTCGCCGGTGGCAGGCGTCATCCGGCCCTTGCTCATGCCGGTCACGAAACGGCGCATCGGCTCGCCCTTGTCC
>CAYMOD010000355.1:0-2490 GCA_964391945.1 uncultured Rhodobacterales bacterium
CGAGCCGCGCACCAGCAGATAGCCGCAGACCTCGCGCCCGGTCGGTTCGCTCAGCGTCTCGTAGACCCGGAGCTTGTGGAGCCGCGCCCCGCATTCGAGGTGGAAGTTGTGCAGCAGGTCGAAGATCAGGTTGCCCGAAGTCGTCACCATGTCGGCATTCCATGACATGGCGTTGGAGTTGACCGGCATCGCCCCGCCCGCGTTGCTGAAGAAGCTGCCGGCGAGGCGCACGTCCTTCATCTCCGCGAACGGCACTGCCGAGACATCGACATCGGGGGTCTCGTCGCCCGGGCCGTTGTTCAGCAGCGCGACACCGTTGCTCACGAGTTCCACATGCCCGAGCTCCTCGGCGAAGATGCTCGATACGAGGTCGTAGAACGGGCGCAGCTTGGTCTTGTTGCGGAAGTTGAAGCTCTGGAACATGTAGTTGCCGAGCGTGGACATCTCGCCGTATTTGCCGCCGAGCAGCTCCTGCAAGGCTGCCGCGGCATTCGGATTCGGCTCCTTCGGCTGGGGCAATTCCGCCTGAAGCTGGTCGATGCGCATGAACATGGGCATGTCCTCCCCGAGTGATCCCGCCTAATGTAATCCTGGCCGCATAGGTTCCACGGGAAATGCGCGGGGAGGGCAGGGGCGACAAGGAGCTCATCGCCGGCCCGTGCATGGCGGGACCGACGAGGACGCCGTCCGGCCGGTTTTCATTCGCCAGGCGGCGGAAAGCTGAAGCTGTGGCCCGGCCTGTCCGCACGAGGCCCCCGGCCTCAGGCTGCGGCTGCCGGAGGGCCGAGATAGGCAAGCGGCTGATCGCGCGGCGCATCGCGCAGGCGGCCGAGCATCGCTTCGGCATCGGCCCGGCCCTCCGCGATCCGCTCCTCGATCGACGGACGCGAATAGTCGAGCGGCTTGAGCGTGCGCTGATGGCCGGCTGGCTTCAGCGCGAGATGAGCGAGCACGGCCGATGGACCCTGCGGGTCGAGGCGGCGGGCGAGGCCACGCTCGCGCAGGAGGGCGGCGATCGCGCGGCGGGTCTGGCTCGCGAAGGCGAGGTCCTGGACGCGGGCGACCGTCTCGTCGAGCGTCGCCGGTCTGCCGTGACCGAGATGGTAGAGATCGACCGCGATGCACAGGAGGTCGCGGCCGGGCGGATCGGCGAAGACCCGGTCGACCGGCAGGTTGTTGGCGAAAGCCGCATCGCAGAGGAGGCGGCCGCCGGTTTCGAGCGGCGGAAAGAGCGGCGCGAGCGCCGTCGCCGCAAGCAGATGGTCGGGCTCGATCCCGGTTTCGCGATTGTCGAACCAGATTTCCCCGCCGCTCTCCATGTCGAGGGCGACGATCGAGACGCGCTCCGCCGCATCGTTGAGGCGCTTGAAATCGACGAGCCGCTCGATCGTGCGCCGCAATGGTGTGTGGTCCCGGATCGCCCGGTCGGGCGGCATTCCCGGCAGGAGCGACCACAGGCCGGGATAGCGGGGGCGGAAATGGCCGGGGCGGCCAAAAAGGAGGGCGGCAAGCGCGAGATCGTTGTTGAACCGGGCGCGGAACTCCCGCCCGAAGCCGGAGAGATCGGGTATGATCTGGATCGCTTCTTCCCAGAACGCCCGGAGCCGCTCGCGCCGGCGCTCCGGCGGGTTGCCGACGAGGATGGCGGCCGTGACCGCCCCGATCGAGGTGCCGAGATACCAGTCGGGCTTGAGCCCGGCGTCGTCGAGGCGTTCACAGACGCCGAGATGATAGGCGCCGAGGGCGTTTCCGCCGCCGAGCACGAGCGCGGTGAGGCCGTCGCGGAAGGGAAAGGGGGCAGGTTGTTCGGTTCGCATCTGCGAAGAACGATGTTGCCCGCGGTTCGTTCCGGCCTCCCGCTTGCTTGCGCGCATGCGGGCGAGCGCCTATAGGCCGGACAAACCCTCACGCAATCGGACGCGCATCATGGCCAAGATCAACGGAAACGAGCTCCGTCCCGGCAATATCATCGAGCATGAGAACGGCCTCTGGATCGTGGTCAGGACCGCGCATGTGAAGCCCGGCAAGGGCGGCGCCTTCGCCCAGGTCGAACTCAAGAACGTCCGCGACGGCCGCAAGCTCAACGAGCGTTTCCGCTCCGCCGACAAGGTGGAGCGGGTGCGTCTCGATCAGAAGGACCAGCAGTTCCTCTACGAGCAGGACGGCAGGCTCGTCTTCATGGACACCGGGACCTTCGAACAGGTCGAGGTGCCGGCCGACATCCTCGGCGACCGCCGGCCGTTCCTGCAGGACGGGATGACGGCGACGGTGGAATATTACGAGAGCGAGCCGCTTTCGGTCGGTCTGCCGGAGAAGGTGACCTGCACGGTGGCCGAGACCGAGCCGGTGGTGAAGGGCCAGACCGCCGCCAACAGCTACAAGCCTGCGGTCCTCGACAACGGCGTGCGGATCACGGTGCCGCCCTTCGTCGGCGAGGGCGAGGCGGTGGTGGTCTCGACCACGACGCTGGAATACGTCGAGCGGGCGTGA
>CAYMOD010000356.1:0-2486 GCA_964391945.1 uncultured Rhodobacterales bacterium
CGCCGGGTGTTCACCGCTCCGCATCAGAGGTGCCGGATTCACTGGATGCGCAATGCGCTGGCGCACGCCCCTGCCAGGCGGCGCACCGCGGTCGCGGCGATGCTGAAGACGATCCTTGCCCAGGAGAGCAAGGCCGATGCCGAGGCTCAGCGGGACACCGTCGCCGACCCGGCTCGCGTGAGAAGAACGAGAAGCTCGGGGCCTTCATGGACGCCTCCCGGGACGATGTCCTGGCCTCCATGGCCTTCCCTCGCGAGCACGGGGCTCAGATCGCCAGCACGAACCCCCTCGAACGGGTGAACCGCGAGATCAAACGGCGCGCCGATGTCATCGGCATCTTCCCGAACGACGAGGCCATCATCCGGCTCGTCGGCGCGCTGATGCTCGAGACCAACGACGAACGGGCCGCGGCGCGGCGCTGCAGGAGCCTTGAAAGCCTCGCGCGCGTCACCGACACTCCCAATGTCAGGCTGCCCGCCATGGCGTCCTGATCAGGCTCAGACCTTCCGGGGACCGGTGCTCCTACACCATCCCGCGGAACATAATCCGCTTTCGAGCAGAGCGGGCGCAAGATAGGGCGCAATCGAGGAGATCACGATGGCGTATCTGCGAGTTCCGAAAGCTCGGACGAAGCGTATGAGGATTCTCCACTATCGCCTTGCGCTCGCGGATGCGCCGCTTTCGATCTTTGTGCACGAGGCGTTCGCTTCGCCAATGCGTCCGATGAGAGCCCCGTAGCACGCCATAGTCGTGATCCGTCGGCGCTTGGCGGCGTTGGAGACTGCGTAGGCCTTGCCGCTGCCGTGCAGCGGTGACCTTCGGATCGTTCAGTTCGCGAAGCCGCATCGTCAAGACGCCGCAGAAACCGGCGATCCGCGAGACCTCGGCACCAGCAAGATACCGACCGCGTTCAAGCCGTGCTCGAGGTCGGCGATGCCTTCGAAGGCGAGGACCTGCTCAAGGTGCAGGAGGTCGTGCGCGACCAGCTCCATCGTTAACCAAACCGCGTTTCGCGCCCGGAGATCGAGCAGCAGGCAGGCGGGATAGGCGGAAGGCGCTCGCCATCGGGCTGCAGATGAAGAACGACTCGGGAAAACTCCGGTCCGATGCAGTCACGTCGATCATGGCTTTGCGCTGTTCTCGCTATCTGCGGCTTATGCCCTTTACCGCCCAAGGTGGTAGAGGGCTTTCGGGACCCAACAATTCTGCTTCCGTGGTTTACGGGCTAAAACGGGATTTCGTCGTCGAGATCCATGCCGCGGCCGCCGCCGGAGGGGCCGCCGGACGATCCGCCGCCGTAGCCGCCGCGCTCCCCCCCGGGGCCGCCGCCGAGATCGCCGCCGCCGCTACCACCGCCTTCGCCGCGGCTGTCGAGCATGGTGAGCTCCGAGCGATAGGGCCGCAGCGCGATCTCGGTCGTGTAGCGGTCCTGCCCGGACTGGTCCTGCCACTTGCGGGTCTCGAGCTGACCCTCGAGGTAGACCTTGGAGCCCTTCCTGAGGAAGCGCTCGGCGACGTTGACGAGCGGCTCGGAATAGATGGAGACGCGGTGCCACTCGGTCCGTTCCCGGCGTTCGCCGGTCTGGCGATCCTTCCACGTCTCGGAGGTGGCGATGGAGAGGTTGCAGACCCTGCCGCCGTTCGGGAAGCTTCGCACCTCCGGATCCTGACCGAGATTGCCGATCAGGATCACCTTGTTCACACTTCCAGCCATCCGCTGCTCTCCGTATCTGTGATGGTCGGACGCCGCCTGTGGCAGGTCCTTCCGTCCCTTCTAGAGCCTGTTGCCGTCGAGAGGAAAGCCTGCCTGTAGCCGTCGAGATGAAGGCTGACAGAAGCCATTGGATTTGCTATGGGCGTCCCAAGGTTGCGGCACGGTGGCCGGTGTAAGCGGTAAGAACGGGACGTCAGGGACGGATGATTGCACGCGTGATCGCGCTGAGCCTCGCTGCGGCGCTGTGGCAGCCTGCGGCGGCGGAACCGCTGAGCGGTTTTCTGGGCGGAAGCAGCAGTCTTTCCCCGGAATATCAGGCGCTGATCCGGCCGCCGGTCCCGGGCTCGATGGTCGGCCAGCCCCGGCGGCCGCGTACGCTCGAGGGCGAGGCGGTCGCGATCCCGGCCTATGCCGGCAACATGGGCGCCTTCCAGCAGATGGCCCGGCAGGCGGCGCGGAAGTACAACGTTCCCGAGAACCTGTTCCTGCGGCTGGTGCAGACCGAATCGGCCTGGAGCCCGGTGGCGGTCTCGACCAAGGGCGCGATCGGGCTTGCCCAGCTGATGCCGGGTACGGCGCAGTTCCTCAGGGTGGATCCACACGATCCGCAGCAGAATCTCGAGGGCGGCGCACGCTATCTCGCGATGCAGTACAAGAAATACGGCGACTGGCGGCTGGCGCTTGCGGCCTACAATGCCGGACCGGGCGCGGTGGATCGCTACCGGGGCGTGCCGCCCTACCGCGAGACGCAGGATTACGTGAATCGGATCCT
>CAYMOD010000357.1:0-2467 GCA_964391945.1 uncultured Rhodobacterales bacterium
GAAGATAGACCAAGGGGTTACCTGCACAGGGTGCAGGAATCGCCCCTTGGCACGTGCCGTCGTCAGGGAAAGTTATCAACACTTTGCGCTGCACGGAGCGAGTTATCCACGTGCAATCGCCACCCCTTCGTGCGTGCAATCGCCACCCCTTCGTGCGTGCAATCGCCACCCCCTATCCTATAGATCTCCTGTAGACTCTTCCTGTAGTAGGGCGGCGCCCGCTGTGGATAAGTTTTCAGCGCGTTCCGGCGCCGCGCGCCCCAATCAGCAACGGGCGCCGCGCCGTGTCGCGGTTTTCCCACTCACGACTGACGGGGCCGCTTCGGCTGCCGGCTCGAAAGCCACCGGGCGCGACCTGCCCAACTCCTCAGAGGCCGTGCACCAGGAAAGCCAGCGGCACCGCGCGCCGGTCGACCACCCGCTGCCAGTTTTCGGCGAGGGCGAGCTCGGCGAGGCTCGGGCTGTCGGCCGCGACCGTGTTCTCGATCCAGGCAAAGCCCGCCGGGTGGATCGCGATGTTGACTCGGGAGTGCAGGATCTGCTGTCCGCCACCGTTGCCTGCCGCGGGCCGGCTCTCCACCTCGGTGCCATCGGCGACGGCGGGCACGGTCATCCCCCAGCCGATCGCCCCCGGCGCAAACAGAACCGTTGTATAGGCGCCCTCGGTCACCGGCAGACCGTCATCGACGATCACCGCCATGCCGCGATAGGTCTGGAACAGGCGCCCCTGGCTGTCGGGCAGGGACTCGATCTGATCGGCCTTCAGCGCCTGTTTGAACGTGTCCGAGTGCATCGCGATCGCCGAAAGCGCCTGCATCTGATCGCCGAGCGTGGCCGCCGCATCGATCACGCCCTCGGGCGAGAACTTGGCCGCGTCTCCGGTGCCGCCGGTGATGTCGAGCACCATGTCGCCCCCATGATCGGCGACATTGCCGGCGAGAAGGCCGGCGAGGCTCGCCACCAGCCGCCGCTGCGCCTGCCGCTGCCAGTAGGCCGCGACCCGCGATTGCACCCGGGCGATGGCGTCATCGCCCGCGAGCTCGCTCGCGAGGTTCATCGCCGACCAGGAGGCGTGCAGGTAGCTCTTGCGGACATACTGCCGGCCGGCGTGGATCTTGCGCGGCACCGCGAGCTCGTCGGGATCGTCGGAAGCGATATCCGCCTCGTCGTCGGAAAGATCATTCCAGAAAGGGATGGTGAAGGCATCGGCGCCCGCCTTGAGCTGCGCCTCGATCGCGCCGTTGCGGCTTGCCACCCCGGACTGCACGAGCGCGCTCGTCTCCATGGAATTCTGGACCACGTAGGTGGTGAACTCTTCGGGAATCACCACGTCGGAAAGGCGTGTGACGGCCATTCTCCGGCCCTCCTGTCGTCGTATCGATGAAGGGAGGCGGATCGGCCGCTGGCCTGTCCGCAGCGCCCCGCAGGGGCCGGTGAAGCGGGCGCCGGGCCTCCGGCCCAGCCTGCACCGCTATCGCAGTCTAGCGCAGCCCCAGGGCAGGGGATACGGGTTTCGCCGGGGCGGATGCCCGCGTGCCGCGCGGGCGTCGGCTGCCCCCGCCCGGCGCCGGCCCCTCGGCCTTGCGGAAGTGTTCGGCGAGCTCCGGCACCGCCTCCGCCGCCGTGGCGATCGCCTCGGCCGTGAAGGGCAGCTCGGCGCCGGCCTTGTCGCGCACCGTCACCTGCCCGTCCTCGCCGAGCTCGAAGGCGAAGTGATCGCGGAGCATCTGCACCGCGAACCGGGTCGGAATGCCGAACATGTGGCTTGCCAGGTCCTCGAGCGGATCATCGATCTTGAACCGGCGCAGGCGATCGTCGGCTGTCGTCGCCTTGCCCTTCCAGGCATCGCACTCCGCCTCGGTCTCGGCGAGGCGCGTCTTCAGCGCCTTCAGCTCGCCGAGCAACTGGTCGCGTTTGGCGAGCAGCGCCGCCGTGTCGGGCGTGTCATCGCTCTTGGCTGTCTTCGTCGTCATCGATCCTTCCTTTCTCAGAGCAGGCCGCGGATCGGCGCCACGCGCGGTCCGCCCGATGTCGATCTTCCGGCGTGGACCAGCGCCCCGGCCGCGGCGTTCGCCAGATCGTCGCGGGCGCCGGGCGCATGGTCGATCACCTCGCGGCCGCCGCGCGTGGCACGCCGCTCGAGGCCCGTGAACTGGTGCAGGAGCCGCGGCTGATCGAGCAGGGCCACCTGCCGCGCGGTCATCATCGGCAGGCAATCGGCGTAGATTTGCGATCTGGTGCGCTCGGCGTAGAGGTAGCGGACGCCCCGCTTGCGGTAGGCTTGCGCCACCCAGTCGCCCGCGTAGCGGTCGCCGGTCGCGCTCGAAATGCCGTAGGCGCGGAGCACTCCGCAAAACTCGGTCGCGACCGCGGCCGGGTCGTGCGGCGCCGGCCGCTCGAGGGCGAGGTCGAGCACCACCCGATCGCCTTCCCGGTGCGCGATCGCCAGCGCGGCACTGTCCTGCCG
>CAYMOD010000358.1:0-2458 GCA_964391945.1 uncultured Rhodobacterales bacterium
TCGGGTTCCGGCTCCATTACTGCCTCGGGTTCGGGCTCCGGCTCCTCGTTCTCCGGGATCGACGGCAGGCTCGGGATGTCCGGAAGGTCGGTGCTGACCGGGATGGCGGCCATCTGTGGTCGCGGCACGTCCGGTGGCGAGGGCGTCTCGGCGACCTGTGGCCGGGCGGGTGCCTCCGGAACCGGAGGCTCGGCCACCTGCGGGACGAGGGGCTCGGCGATCTCGGGCGGATTCTCCCAATCCTCGACCATGGCCATGATCTGTGGGCTTGCCGCCGCTACCGTCACCGTCCCGGTGCCGCCGGCACCGCCCGGCGCGGCATCCTGCCCCTTCCCGGTGGTCGCAAGAAACGCCGCCGCATGAAGGGCGAGGGCCACCCCGAAGAAAACCGGGACCTCCCAGGTCCGCATCATGGCGCCTGAGTCGCGAGTTCGACGGCGCGCACGCCGCGCCTGGCAAGTCCGCCGAGAACCCCCGCAAGCTCCGTCGCCGCAAGCTCCCCATGCGCACGTACCGTCACCGGCGCGCCCGCCGCCTCGGCCGCGAGCGCATCGAGCGCGGCCTCGCCCTGGATCCCCCCGAACGCGATCTCGCCCGTGGCGGACACCTGAAGGATCGTCGCTGCCGCCCTCGGCTCGCCCTCGGTGCTTTCGGGTGGCTCGACCCCGAACGGATCGGGAGGCGTGAGTTGCGCCGTCATCAGGAAGAAGATGAGCATCAGGAAGACGACGTTGATCATCGGGACGACGCTCTCGGCCTGCGGCGCCCGCGGGGGAGGCTCGAAGTTCATCGCCCTACTCCACCAGCGCCACGTGACCGAAACCCGCCTTCGCGAGGATATCGACCGCATGCACCACCGCCTGGGTATCGGCGCCGTCGCGCCCGCGCAGCACCACGAGATCGTCCGGACTCTCGGTGAGGTCGGCAAGCAGGGCCGGCAGATCCTCCTCCGCCACCGGCTGGCCGTTGAGGCTCAGTCCCTCGGGTCGCACATCGACAAGGCGCGGCGGCCCCTCGTATTTGCCACTACCGCCCGCCATGCCGAGGTCGAGCGCCTGTTCCGATCCGAAACGGGCAGCGAGCATGAAGAACACGAGGAGGAGGAACACCACGTCGATCATCGGCGTGAGGCTCCACCCCCGGCGCCGCCGGGGCTCTTCGAAGGAAAGGGGTTCCATCTCCCCTACTCCGCCGCCAGAGCCTGCCTGCGGACGGGGCGGATGGCCACGATGCGCGAAGCAGCGGCTTCGAGATCAACCCGCAGCCGGTCGATCACCCCCTCGAACCAGCTGAGCGCCATCGCCGCCGGGATCGCCACCGCCATGCCCGCGGCCGTCGTCAGGAGCGCCTCCCAGATGCCGCCGGCAAGCGCCGAAGGGTCGGCCCGGGCACCCGCTTCCTGCAGGGTCTGGAAGGCGGCGATCATGCCGAGCACGGTGCCGAGGAGGCCGAGCAACGGCGCGACCGTGGCCGTGAGTTCGAGGAACCGCAGCCCCGTCCGTGCTTCGGCGAGGATGCGCTTTGCCTCCGTCGTCGCCGCCTCGCGCAGGGCCGTCGCGTCGAGCCGGGGATCGGCCGCCGCCGCCATCGTCGCCCGCGCAAGCCGCGCCCGCGCGCCATTGCGCCCGGCAAGGATCTCCGCCGCGGTCTGTGTCTCGCCCCGTGTCCAGAGTTCGACCGCTTCGGGGGTTCTGCCCCGGGACCAGGCTCCCATCGCCGCAAGGCGCCATATCTTCCAGAGGATGACCGCCAGCGCCGCCACCGATAGCGCGGTGATCACCCAGATGACCACGCCGCCCTGATCGAAATACCGGGCAATGCTGTCGAATGCGCCTCCCTCGAACGTCGCTAGAAGTTCCATCCAGCCGTTCCTCCATAGCCTCCACCGGATGCGCCGGCGCAGACCCTGCTAGGATTCACGATGAAAATAGTCAAGTAAGCTCGGCGGAAAATCGGCAGCGAAGCAGCAGGGATTCAGAGCTGGGCCATGACCTCCTCGGAGACCTCGAAATTGGCGGTGACGGACTGCACGTCGTCGTCATCCTCCAGCGCGTCGATAAGGCGCATGAGGCTCTGGGCCCCGTCGAGGTCGAGCATGGTCGTGGTCTGCGGTTTCCAGACGAGACGGGTCGACTCGGCCTCGCCGAGCGTTTCCTCGAGCGCGGTCGAGACCTCGTTGAGGTCGGTATCCGCGCACCAGATGACGTGGCCGTCATCGTCGCTTTCCACATCCTCGGCGCCCGCCTCGATCGCTGCCTCGAGCACGTCGTCGGCGCTGCCGGCAGAGGCCGGGTAGACCACCTGTCCCTTGCGGTCGAACAGGAACCCGACCGAACCGGTCTCGCCGAGGTTGCCGCCGCGCTTGGCGAACGTGGCGCGGATGTTGGAGGCCGTGCGGTTGCGGTTGTCGGTCATCGCCTCGACGATGATGGCGACGCCGTTCGGGCCGTAACCCTCG
>CAYMOD010000359.1:0-2457 GCA_964391945.1 uncultured Rhodobacterales bacterium
GCGGTGGACCTGCCGGAGGCCAATGACCTCACGGTCGGGATCATGGCCCTCGTCGCCCAGCAGGAGCGCGAGACCATTTCCCGCCCCCGGGGGCGCTGGTGGTCGCCAAGGCGCCGCTGGTGTCCGGCTGGGAAACCCCACCGACGCCGCGGCGCTCAGGCGTGCGGGCAAAGGCGACGCCCCGCTCCGGGCGGCGATTGCCCGTAATGCCGGCCGTCATGCTCAGGACCCGGCCGCGGTCGGCGCCGACATCCGGGCAGCCGGTCATACCAGCTTCGGCGCCCTTGTCGCCGAACTCAACGCGCACGGCATGCTCACACGCCGCGGTGGAAGGTGGCACACGTCAACCGTGATCAATCTGCTGAAGCGCCTCGGCGCGAGAAGCTCCACCGTCGGTGCCGCCAGCGAAAACCTCGAGGCGATGCCAGCGCAGCCTGTCACATAAGGCGCTTCAGACCCGCTTTGACCTGCTGGATCAATCCGCCCGGGCCTTTCCAGCCGCCTCGTCGAGGATCCTGGCCGTTGCCGCTCGCGTGACCGGATCAAAAGCATTGAGCGCCCGCTTGCTCAGCCGTTCGCGACAAATCCGCGCATCTTCCAGCCGCGGCCCGGATTCGGTGAGGGTGCCGTCGCGATAGCGGACATAACCGCGGCCGTAATGGAAGAAGAGCGCTCGATAGATGTTGGTGGCGACCGGATGCGGACTGGCCTTGCCCCCGCGCGATAGCCGATCGGCAAGCTCCATCAGCCGCGATGCTGTTTTCTCGTATGCGGCCGAGCCTCCGAGGACGAGACAGGCCCCGGCCGCGGGTTCGAGCAGATCGAGAGCCGCTGCTTCCTCCATGGCTCCCTGCGGGGACGCGACCCGGATCCTCAGTGGTGCCGACCGGGCATAGTGGTCCGTCCCGTCCAGCTCGAAGACCAGGTAGGCGACGACGCGGTAATTGCCCGGCTCGGCGAAGGCGAAGCCGTCACTGCCGAAGGTGAGGTTGAGGTTGTTCTCGACGCTTTCGCCCGGAGCGATCCGGAGTACCGCCCCCGCTGTTGCACTGGCGGTACAGCGATGGGTGATCGGCTGGAAGATTGCCGCCCCTTCCGGGCGGCCTGCCTCCCGTTGCACGGCGACCTCGATGAAACCCGCTTTCTGGTCGAGGAATGCGCCCGGGAGGGTCAGGAGGGTATCCGTACGATTGGTGAACCGGATGCCGAGCAGAACCTGCTGTGCGAACCGGAACACCGGCCCACTCACCGGCGCGAGCAGCTCAAGTTGCCAGCCGGGCCGCTCCTGCTCGGGCCGAACAGGCGAGTAGCCGCCGCGTCCCTCCGTCCAGTAGCGAGCCGACCCGAATGCATCGCCGCCAGGGCTGAGGGCCCGGAAAGGAGCATGCCGCAGAAAGGAGAGTTCATCGCTGTCGAAGCGAAATGCGAAGTCACGCCAGTAGGCCGCGGCGCCGTCGCGGTATTGCCAATCGTAATTCATGAAGGACAGGCTGTCCCGTCTGCCGGCCTCGCGCGAAAACCGGTGTCCGAGGTTCAACATGTGACCGATCTCGTGCACCGCCACCTGGATCAGCTTGCGGTCGCGGATATCAGCACCGGCGTCCTTCCGGATTTTTTCCGCGAAGACCGCGGCGCCCTGGCGAGGCAGATCATCGTGACGATCGAACATGACGCCTTCAAGGTCGGGACGGTTGCTCCGCGACAGCCAGAGTAGGCGCACGCCGAATCGCGGCGCCGAAAGGTCGCTTTGCGCGAAATCGCTCATCAGCGTGTGGAGCTGCTTCTCGCTCCAGCCGCCGACCGGCGCGGTCCGGAGATCGTTGCGCCTGCTCGCGGCGATCACCTGGATCCCGGCGTCCCCGAGCGCTGTTTCGATGCCGAGCGGCCGTCCCGACAGACTGATCACCGGTGGCGGAGCCACCTCAGCTTCGGCAAGCAACTCCAGCTCAAGCTGGCGGAATGTGTCGCTCGCGTGTTTCATGAGTGCCCGGACGGGTGTGTTTACCGGCAGTCCGTCAAGCTTCCGCAACAGGGTGAGGGCAAGCGAAAGCTCGGCACCGTCGGGTGTGATCGCGAGACTTCCTTCTGCCGTCTGACCAAACCGGTCCTCGGCGAGGACCGGAAGCAGTGTGCCGGGCGTCGGCGCAATATCGGCGCGGGTACGGAAGGCCGCGACCCAGGTTTCGCCGGCGGCGCCTGAGCGAAAGATGTCACCGCTCAGAGTGGCGGAGTCCACGCGTATCTCGATCCGGGCGGCATCGCCGTCGAAACCGGCGTAGCGGCCCGGCTGGAACAGCTCTGCCCTCGCGGTCCTCTCGTCTCGCCGGCCCCGCTCCAGATCCGAGGTGCTGGGCGCGCGCCCGTCCCCAGCCACACCCTCGACCACCATGCTCTCGACGATCGTGCCGTCGCGGAGTGCCCTCTGAAGGGCGCTGCGCGGCACCGCGAACCAGACCA
>CAYMOD010000360.1:0-2406 GCA_964391945.1 uncultured Rhodobacterales bacterium
GCTGATGGCAGGCACCGGGCGCGGGCGGCCTTGCCGGACCGCGGGAGAGCGCGATAGGATCACGCCATGAGGCCGCCCGTAAAGCCCCCTGTAAAGCCCATAGTCACCCTGACCCTCAATCCCGCCATCGACGAGGCGAGCGAGGCCGAGGTCGTCCATCCGACCCGCAAGGTCCGCACCTACAACCACCGCTACGACCCCGGCGGCGGCGGCATCAACGTGGCGCGCGTGCTGGTCGAACTCGGCCGCCCGGCCGCGGCGGTATATCTCGCGGGCGGCGCCACCGGGCCGGTCCTCGACAAGCTCCTCGCCGGGCGCGGGATGGAGACGCGGCCGATTCCGACGACAGGCGACACGCGGATCAGCCATGGGGTCTTCGAGCGCAGCACTCGACAGGAATTCCGCTTCGTGCCGGAGGGGTCGGAGGTCCGTCCTGAGGAATGGCGCGCCTGTCTCGCGGCGCTGGAGGCGATGGAGTTCGACTGGCTCGTGGCGAGCGGCAGCCTGCCGCGCGGTCTCGCGGACACGAGCTATGCCGAGATCGCCCGGCTCGCCGCGCGCAAGGGCGCGCGTTTCGTCCTCGACACCTCCGGCCCTGCCCTTGCGGCGACCGTGGCGGCGGGAGGCATCGCGTTGCTCAAGCCTTCGCTCGGCGAGTTCCAGGCCCTCGTCGGCCACCGCGTCGAGGTGACGGAGGGCCTCGAGGCGGCGGCGCTCGAACTCGTCCGCTCCGGGCGGATCGAGATGCTTGCCGTGACGCTCGGCCATCGCGGCGCGCTCCTTGCCACCCGGGACGGCACGATGCGCCTCAGACCGCCCGACGTGCCGGCAAGGAGCGCGACCGGTGCCGGCGACAGTTTCGTCGGCGGCATGGTCTTCGCGCTTGCCGAGGGCTACGCGCCGCGCGAAGCCTTCACCCTTGGCACCGCGGCGGGCTCGGCGGCGGTGCTCACGCCCGGCACCGAGCTCTGCCGGCGCGACGACGTCTGGCGGCTCCACGCGCTCCTGACCGGTTAGGGGGCCGGTCGCGGTTTCCAGGGCAGGAGAGTTCGCCCGTTTCGAAAGCGCGCCAGGGCCCGGCGGCCTTCCAAAGCGGCGTTCTCCGCGCTAGCGTCCGCCCCATGCAGCCCATCGTCCTTCCCGCCCGAGCCTTCACCCTGCCGAACTTCCTCCGCGAGGCGGTGGCGCCGGCACCCGTCTGCGGGATCGACGAGGTCGGGCGCGGCCCCTGGGCCGGCCCCGTCGTCGCCGCGGCGGTGATCCTCGACCCGGAGCGGATCCCCGAGGGGCTCAACGATTCCAAGCAGCTCCCTCGCCGCCGGCGCGAGACTATCGCCGCCGCCCTCCATGAAAGCGCCTCGATCGGCATCGGCCTCGCGACCGTGGCGGAGATCGAGCGGCTGAACATCCTCGGCGCGAGCCTCCTTGCCATGGCGCGGGCGGTCGCGCGCCTGCCGGTATCGCCCGGTTTCGCGCTCATTGATGGCAACCGCCTGCCCGAGGCCCTGCCCTGCCCGGCCGAGGCGATCCCCCGCGGCGACACGCTCTGCCTCTCGATCGCCGCCGCCTCGGTCGTCGCCAAGGTCGCGCGCGACCGGATGATGGCCAGGCTCGCCGCCCGCCATCCCGGCTACGGCTGGGAGACCAACATGGGTTACGGCACACGCGAACACGCCGCCGCCCTCGACCGGCTCGGGCTTACCATCCACCACCGCCGCAGCTTTCGCCCGGTCCGGCGCGTCGCGGAAATCATGGAAGGTATCGCTCCACCATCACCCGAGAACCGGGCCAGGATCGAACCGGCGGATGCGATCGCGATCTGAGGGCCGCCAGGTTCCGGCGGACGCGGCGGCGGCAGCGCGGGACATGGACTCAAGCGCGAGAGCAAAGCGTTGATTCATTTTGCTCTTTGACGAACGAATCAGAATGACTCATGTTGATCCGGATCAGGCCAGCTGGGGAGCCCGCTTTGATGCCGAAGGACATGCGTGAGGATTGGCCGCCGCTCGACTCCGTTCTCGGCGGCGAGTGCATCGAGGTGATGGCCGGGTTGCCGGAGGAATGCGTCGATCTGATCTTCGCCGACCCGCCCTACAATCTCCAGCTCCGGGGCACGCTGCACCGGCCGGACAATTCGAAGGTGGACGCGGTCGACGACGAATGGGACCGTTTCGACTCCTTCGCGAGCTACGACGAATTCACGCGGGCCTGGCTTGCCGAGGCGCGGCGGATCCTCAAGCCCGACGGCGTCATCTGGGTGATCGGCTCCTATCACAATGTCTTCCGCCTCGGCACAGCGATGCAGGATCTCGGTTACTGGCTCCTTAACGACGTCATCTGGCGCAAGACCAACCCGATGCCGAATTTCCGCGGCCGGCGGTTCACCAATGCGCATGAGACGCTGAT
>CAYMOD010000361.1:0-2404 GCA_964391945.1 uncultured Rhodobacterales bacterium
GGTTCCGGGTTGCCGCGAAACCGATGTCCGACTTTATGCCTTCATGGCCTCGGCGATCAGTTCGATCGAACGCAGCCGCGCCTGATGGTCGTAGACGTCGGAGACGATCATCAACTCCTCGACATTGGTCTCGGCGATGAAGGCATCCAGCCCGGCGCGCACCGTGTCCGGCGACCCGACCACCGAGCGCGACAGCATGTTCGTGGCTTGTGCCTTCTCATGCGGCGACCAATAGGATTCGATGTCGTCGATCGGCGGCTTGCTCAAGCCCCGCCGCCCCGCGAACAGGTCGGCGAAGGACATTTGCTGAGAGGTCCAGAGCCGCCTGGCTTCTTCGTCGGTGTCGGCGGCGATCACGTTGATGCCGGCCATCGCATAGGGCCGGTCGAGCTGCTCCGACGGCTTGAAGCGGCTACGATAGATGTCGAGCGCCTGCGGCAGCATGGCCGGCGCGAAATGCGAGGCAAATGCGTAAGGTAGGCCGAGTTCGGCCGCCAGCGAGGCCCCGAATGCACTCGACCCGAGGATCCACAGCGGCACGTTGGTCCCCGCCGCCGGTACGGCAATGATCCGCTGGTCAGGCTGAGCGGGAGCGAGAAACGCCTGGAGCTCCAGCACGTCTTGCGGGAACTGGTCCGAGGCGGTCGGAGAGCGCCGCATCGCCCGCACTGCGATCTGGTCGGTGCCAGGCGCGCGGCCCAGCCCGAGATCAATCCGGCCGGGATAAAGCCGCTCCAGCGTGCCGAACTGCTCGGCGATGATGTAGGGTGCGTGATTTGGCAGCATGATGCCGCCGGCGCCAACGCGGATTGTGCTGGTGCCCCCGGCAATGTGGGCGATCACAATCGAGGTGGCGGCGCTGGCGATCCCCTCCATGTTGTGGTGCTCGGCCACCCATATTCGGCTGTAGCCGCTGCGCTCGGCATGGGCGGCGAGATCGCGCGCGTTGTCGAGCGCTGCCTTGGCGTCCGTATCCTGGGTGACGCGGACGAGTTCGAGGAGGGAGAGCGTGGTCATGGGGATTCCTTCGAAGCGGAGGTCTCGATCGCGTCGATCGTCTCATGCAATGCGACAGCATCGCGAAAACTGGGGGCCGAGCGTGTGCCCGCGCTGATATCCTGCGCCACAAGTGCATACATCCGCGCAACATTGCGGGAGATCGCATTGTCGGACCAGCCCTCATAGGCTGACGCGGGCGGTGTCAGCGGCATCATTTCGGTCGCATCGCCGTTGGCGCCCTGGATCGACAATTGCACGAGCTGCGCATGGCCATTTGCGCCCGTCACCTGGATATCGCCCTCGGTGCCGTTGATTTCCCACAGCAGGTTGGTGCCGCGAGACATGCCCCCGCGATAATGGATCGAGAAAGCCGCGCCGTCAGTCAGGGTGCCGTGCACAAGCACCTGGTCGGGCGAGGTCACGGGTATCGTCTCGCCATTGTCGGCAACATGCACAACGTTGCGCCGACTAACCATGCGCGCAGAAAGGTCGCGGAACTCGCCGAGCACGTCGCGCATGCCAGCGAGGGTGTGGCCGAGCGGGATGCTGAGCATCGTCGCGCCGTTGTTCTTGTCGTAAAGATAGGCGTGCGCCGTATCGGTTTCGGCGCCCCATGAGTTTCCGCTGCCGATGAGCGTTGTCGATAATACCTCGCCGACATAGCCATCCGCGATAAGTTGGCGCAGATACTCGACCTCCGGAGAAACGCGCATCTGCGTTCCAACCGCCGCGACGACACCCTTCGCCTCGGCAAGATCGGCCAGTTCGCGCGCCTCTTCTAGGCCGTTACCAAGCGGCCACTCGCAATAGACGTGCTTGCCGGCGTTCAGCGCCGCCGTCACCAGTTCCCGGTGATGCGGGACTTTCACCGTGACGACGACAAGGTCGACCTCCGGCGAACTGACCAGCGCTTGCGGGTCCTCGAAGGCATGCCGAAGGTCAAACGCTTCGGCGACCTTCCTCGCGCTGGCGAGGCTGGTGTTCGCTACACCGACCACCTCATACTGATCCCGCAGGGCCTTCAACGCTGGGATGTGCGCCGTCGCCGCCCAGTGAATGCCTGGATTGAGGCCGATGAAACCCGCACGGATTGGCTTGTCAGTGTCTGGCATGGTCCCTCCGGATTGATCGACGCTCAAATGCCACTATCTAAATGTTGACGCGTCAACTAATCTTCAAGGTTGGATCCGCCGATGCGCGACGAACAGGATTGGGGAGCGGCGCTTACCTGGATGATCCTCCCGGTGGGACGGACCTGGTATCAGGCCGTGAGCAAGTCGTTCGTCGATTTCGGGATGTCGTTCTCCACGGCCGCGCCGATACTCGCCATCGCAGAGCTCGGCGACGGCTCGCGCCAGAACGTCATAGCCGAAGCGATAGGTGTCGACAGGGCAGCCATGGCCCG
>CAYMOD010000362.1:0-2400 GCA_964391945.1 uncultured Rhodobacterales bacterium
TATTCATCCGGCGGAAGCCGCGGGTTCAAGCCTTTGACGGCTTGGCGAGGCGGGCCTTTGCCGCGTTGCGGCGAGCGGCGATGCGGCTGAGGGCGTACTTGATAGGTAGTTCCTCGATGAGGTCCGGGTCGTAGTCTTCGAGCCACTCCACAACATCGGCATGGTCGGGGTGGCCGGGATCGGCACGTGCGTCGAGCAGATGGTAGAAGCCCGGCACGCCGCCGCAGTCTTCTGGCGGACCGTTGCGCGCGCCCGCAACGTAACGCGGATACCCGATCTCCGGTGCGCCCTTGCGGATGTCGCTGACCCGGATCTCGTGTTCCCAGCTGTCCCCGAAATCGTAGACGTAGTCGATGAGGGTCTCGTCGGGCTTCAGGACCTCGCGCAGGCGCACCTTCGTCGCCTCCTTCCGGGGCCGTGTGCCCCAGTCCTCGTCCATGGGCAGGCCGTAGGCCCGGCCGTCGATGACGAACTCCCAGAGGTGGTAGCCGAGCCAGCCCATCGCCGCCTGGACGATGTCGTGCAGGACCTTGAGCGTGATCGATGTCGGGATCTCGACCTCGCGCCAGATCGGCGGGTCGGTGTGCTTCAGCTCGATCCGCGCGGTGGCGATCTCGTTGAAGCTGTCGACGGCATTCGGGTTCTTCATGCGGCCAGTTTGGCAGCCACTGGCCGCCAGTTCCACGGCAGGAGGTCGCCGAGGCGGGACGCCGGCATCTCGGCGATGCGGCCGAGGACGTCGGCGAGCCAGGCCTGCGGGTCGATGGCGTTGAGCTTGGCGGTGACGATCAGGGAGTACATGAAGGCGGCTCTGTCGCCGCCGCGCTCGGAGCCGGCGAAGAGCCACGCCTTTCGGCCGAGCGCGACCCCGCGCAGTGCTCGTTCGGCCGCGTTGTTGCTGAGGCAGATGCGGCCGTCGTCCAGGAACCGCGCGAAGCCGCCCCAGCGCTTGAGCATGTAGTCCATGGCCTTGGCCACCGGCGCGTGGCGCGACAGGGCCGCGCGCTCGGCGCGCATCCATTGCTCGAGATCGGCGACGAGGGGCGCGGCGTTCCGCTGGCGCGCGGCGTACCGTGCCTTGGCGTCGCTGCCGTTGATGGCGCGCTCCAGGTCGAAGATCGCGTCGATGCGCGTCACCGCCTCGAGCGCGATCGGCGAGATCGGCGGCGCGTCCTTGCTCCTGTGCGCGTTCGCGGCGATGTCGGCGAGTTCGAAGAACTTGCGCCTGGCGTGCCCCCAGCACAGCGCCTCCTGGATCGGGCCGGGGCTTCGGCCGGCGGCGTAGAGCGCGCGGAAGCCGGCATAGGCGTCGGCCTGCAGCACGCCGGACCAGTGCTCGAGGTGCTTCTCAGGGTGCTCGCCCTTTCGGTCGCGGGAGAAGCGGAACATCGCGGCGGGCGGTGCGCCGCCAGCGAAGGGGCGGCCGTCGCGGACGTAGACCCAGAGCCGGCCGGTGGCGGTCTTGCTCTTCGCGAGCACCGGCACCGTGGTGTCGTCGCCGTGCAGCCGCTCCGCCGCCATGACATGGCCTTCGATCAGCGCATGCAGCGGCGCCAGCGCCGCGGCGCAGGCGCCGACTTGGTCGGCCAGCGTCGAGAGGCTGAGTGGGACGCCCTCGCGCGCATAGCGCTCGGCCTGCCGGTTCAGCGGCTGGTGCTGGCCGAACTTCTCAAACAGGATCATGGCGAGCAGGCTTGGGCCGGCCCAGCCACGCGGCGTCGGGTGGAACGGCGCAGGCGGTTGCGTGATCTTCTCGCAGTGCCGGCAGGTGAACTTCTCCCGGACGGTCTGGATCACCTTCCACCGGCGCGGGATCACTTCGAGCGTCTCGGTGACGTCCTCGCCCATCTTGACGATGCGCTCCGAGCCGCAGCAGCCGCAGGCAGCGGGCGCCTCGATCACCACCCGCTCGCGCGGCAGGTGCGCCGGAAACGGCTTGCGCGCCGGGCGGCGGCGCTCGAAGGCGCGCACGGCCGTCTTCGCCTGAGCTGCCGCTTTCTCGGCGGCCAACTCGTCCTCGGTCGCGGCGGACTCCAGTTCCTCGAGCCGCAACTCCAGCTGGTCGAGCAAGCGCGCCTTGCGCTCGGACTTCTGGCCGTAGAGCGCCCGCTTCAGCTTCTCGATCTCGAGCTTCAGCGTCGCGATGACCGCCTCGTTGCCCGACACCATCGCCCGCGCCTCGCTGGCGCGCGCCTCGGCAATCGCCGCCCGTGCCTCGGCGGCCGCGAGGGCGGTCCGCAGGGCTTCGAGCTCGGGCGACGCATCGGTCATGCCGGAAGTTTAGCGTGCTCCGGCAGAGGCTTGGAGAGAAATCGCTTGCCCTGTCAGCCGGCGGCGGCAGGCCGCCATGTGTGCCGCGGGTTCCGCCAGTCGATCCCGTCGAGCAGGTAGCCCAGCTGC
>CAYMOD010000363.1:0-2400 GCA_964391945.1 uncultured Rhodobacterales bacterium
GGCGACATGTTCTACGAGAAGCTCGTGCATGTCCTGCCGACCTTCCACGACAAGCGCCAGGCGATGCGGATCGCCCGCGACATCGAGCGCAAGCTCTCGCGCTATCTCTCCACCATCACCCTGATCAACGCCGGTCTCGGCGTCGCGATCGGAATCGCGATGTGGTGGCTCGGCATGCCGAACCCGCTTCTCTTCGGGGTGCTCGGCTTCGCGCTGAACTATATCCCCTATCTCGGCGCGCTCGCCGGGGTCGTCATCGTGCTGATCGTCGGGATCGTCAGCCTGCCCGAGCTTTTCGACGCCATATTCGTCACCCTCGTCTACTTCCTCTTCACCTCGATCGAGGGACAGCTCATCACGCCCTATTTCGTCGGGCGCACGCTCCGGCTCAACACGGTCGTCGTTTTCACCTTCGTCTCGCTCTGCGCCTGGCTGTGGTCGATCGTCGGCATGCTGGTGGCGACACCGCTTCTCGTCACGATCCGGACCTTCTGCGAGCATATCGAGAAGCTGGAGCCGATCGGAGACTTCCTCTCCGGCCGCGGCGAGGAACGCGACGACACGCCGGCAGCCGAGGAATGATGCTGCCTGGGGCCGCTCAGATCGGAGTCGGGCCAAAACACCTGCCCCTGCGTCAGCATGGGCAGCGCCCGCCCGTCCCGTCTCGCCGCAGGCGTGCCTCCGGCATGACGCAGGCGCTCCACCCCTCCGGGCAGTCGCCGCCCCTTCTCTCCCAGCGAGCGAAATCAGAGGCGCGGCAAGGCCCGCTCCCCGCCCCTGTCAGTGGCTCTCGGAAAATTTCGCCTGCGTCTCCGGGCTTGCCTCGGTCTGGTGACGGGCGCGCCATTCGTCATAGGGCATGCCGTAGACGATCTCCCGCGCCTCCTCCTTGTCCATGTCGATGCCGCGGGCGTTCGCGGCCTCCTGATACCAGCGGCTGAGGCAGTTGCGGCAGAATCCGGTGAGATTCATCATGTCGATATTCTGCACGTCCGTCCGCTCGCGCAGGTGATCGCGCAGCGCCCGGAAGGCCGCCGCCTCGAGTTCGGTCCGCGTCTGGTCGTCCATCACGTATCCTCCTTTTCCATCGCGGCGAGCGCATCATTCAGCACGGGCGCGAGCCGCGCCGCCCAGCGCGCCTGGCCGGCTTCATCATCGATCAGGTCCTGGCGGATCTCGATCAGCACATGCGGAAGGCCCCGCCGCGTCCCGTGCCGGCTGAGCGTATCGCCCTCGAGCTGCCCGGGATAGGGCTGGTTCTCGCCGACACAGAGATCGGGCTCCGTCCGCAGCCGCGCCAGCAGCGGTTTCGCAAGCCGCCCGTCACGATGCCAGAGCACGCCGACATGCCACGGCCGCGGGCGTCCGGCCTGAAGCTTCGGCGTGTAGGAATGGATCGAGACCAGGATCGGCCGCCGCCCCGAAGCGAGAAACCCCTCGATCGCCGCGTCGATCACCGTGTGGTAGGGCCGGTGGAAGAGTTCCAGCCGGCGCTCCACCTCCGCCGGCGTCACCCCGCGGTTCCCCGGCACGATCGTCCCGTCATAGAGGCGCATCACCAGCGTCGGGTCGTCCTCGCCGCGGTTCGGATCGATCACGAGGCGCGAGAACCGCGACAGGATCGCCGTCGCTCCGAGCCGTTCCGAAAGCCCGAGCGTCACCCCCCGCGCGCCGACGTCATAGGCGATGTGCCGCGCCATCTCCGCCTCTGGAAGGCCGAGGCCGCCCCCCACCTCCGGCGGCACCCGGTTCGAGGCGTGGTCGCAGAGGAGCAGGATATCGGACGCCGCATCCTCGGCGACGATCTCGAACGGGCGGGTTTCGACGATGGGGTTTTCCTGAAGCATGACGGCGTGGAACCTAGGCGCAGTTTACGGCCTTCACCAGAGGGAAGATCAGGTCGGACTATCATGCAAGTGACGCCCCAGTTCCCAAATGATTGCCAGTACAAGAAAAACCACTGAAGCACGTCCAACCCATTGTGATATCAAAAATAAGTACTCTTTACGTATGCAGTCGGCAATCAGGGTGTCTTGCAGATGCTTACGTATATCCCATCCCTTGTCCCATCCCTCAGCTTCATCGAGGAAGCGATTATCTATCTGCTTTTGAGCAGAGAAGCTTATAAGGACGTTGGAAAGGCTGAGGATCAAAGATAACAAAATTAATCTGAAAGAGTACAGGCGCAGATCAAAGGTTTCCCATGCTGTCAAAAGGACGCCTGCAAGTGCAGCAATTATAGAGTTGCTGGTCTGTTGAGCCGCCGCCTTTGCCTCGACTTTCTTTAGTATACCAAGAAGAACTTCGAACTCCGTCTTCCGAAGAATTCGGCCGCTGTTTGGAGGTAAGGTCCCTGACTTTAAATCCGCATAGCCTCGCAGGCGGCTTCTGAGCTTGCAC
>CAYMOD010000364.1:0-2380 GCA_964391945.1 uncultured Rhodobacterales bacterium
CTGGGTGACGCGGGGATCGGCCTCGAGCCAGGCGGCGATCTTCTCGGCGTTGCTGACATGGCGATCCATGCGCAGGCTCAGGGTCTCGATGCCGAGGAGGGTCTGGAACGCGCTCATCGGCGCCATGGTCATGCCGAGGTCGCGCAGGCCGATGGCGATGCCGTGGAAGGTGAAGGCCATCGGGCCGAAGGTCTCGTGGAACTTCAGGCCGTGATAGGCGGGCTCGGGCTCGGTCAGGGCGGGAAACTTGCCGGCGGCGGTCCAGTCGAAATTTCCCGAATCGACGATGGCGCCGCCCATCGAGGTGCCGTTGCCGGAGAGGTATTTGGTGGTCGAATGGATGACGAGGGTGGCGCCC
The DNA here is from genome assembly GCA_964391945.1 of uncultured Rhodobacterales bacterium. GTDB lineage: Bacteria > Pseudomonadota > Alphaproteobacteria > Rhodobacterales > Rhodobacteraceae > Amaricoccus. The sequence continues at coordinate 359 of CAYMOD010000364.1, forward strand.
ATCTCGATCGGCCGGCAGAGCCACGGCGTGGCGGAGGTGTTGTCGACGATGAGCGGCACCTGCAGCCGCTCGGCAATCCCGGCGAGGGCGGGGATGTCGGTGACGTAGCCGCCGGGATTGGCGATCGATTCGCAGAAGATCGCGCGGGTGCGGTCATCGGCGGCGGCTTCGACGGCAGCGAGGTCGTCGGTGTCGACGAAGGTCGCCGACCAGCCGAAGCGGCGGATGGTGTGCGAGAACTGGGTGACGGTGCCGCCGTAGAGCCGGGTCGAGACGACGACATTGTCGCCCGGGCGCATCAGCGCAAAGAGCGCCATGATCTGCGCGGCGTGGCCGGAGGAGGTCCCGACGGCGCCGACGCCGCCCTCGAGGGTGGCGATCCGCTCCTGAAGCACCGAGACGGTGGGATTCGTCAGCCGGGAATAGATGTAGCCCACCTCCTGGAGGTTGAAGAGGGCGGCGGCGTGATCGGCGTCGCGGAAGACATAGGCCGTGTTCTGGTAGATCGGCGTCTGCCGCGCGCCGGTCGCGGGATCGGGGCGGGCGCCTGCGTGGACCTGCAGGGTGTCGAAACCGTAGGGCTTGTCGGACATTGGCGTCTCCTCCGCTTGTTCAGGCGAAGGCTTACGGGAGGGCGGGATGGCTCGCAACGCTTGCGGGGTCGGGAACCCCGGTGGGGGCTCCCGATGGCGGGTGGGTCACTCGGGGATGACGGCGCAGGCGATGCGCTCCCCGGCGTTGCCGCTCGGCTGGGAGGTGTAGTCGTCGGGGTCGGCGTGGACCATGAGCGTGCGGCCGCGGACGCTCGGCTCCTCGCCATCGAGCGAGACGTTGGGATTGTGCACGCGCGTGCGCAGGGTCCCGTCCTCCGGCACGTACTGGTTCGGCATGTCGCCGGCATGGGATCCGCTCTCGACGAGATAGCCGTGGTCGGCGTCGGTCGGATTGAAGTGGCCGCCCGCGCTCTCGAACCCGCCCTCGGCGTCGCACTCGCCGCCCTCGTGGATGTGGAACCCGTGCCACTTGCCGCCCGGCAGCCCGTCGATCTGGGCGCTGATCAGCAGACCGCCGATCGGCACGTCGACAAGATGCGCGGTGCCGATCTCGGATCCGTCGGCGCCGATGAAGGGTGTGGACACCTGGATCTCCACGATGTCCTCGTCGCCGAGCACGTCCTCCTGCGCCAGGGCGGGCCCGGCGATGAAGGCGGCGAGGGCGGCGGCGATCAGCGGCGTGTGTCTCGTTCTCATGAAGGGTGGTCCTCTCTGTTATGTCGGTTCCGGGGCAACAAACCCATGGCCGAAGGGTTCCGGGGCAGGGTAGGGCAGGGCAAGGGTGCAAGGGAAGCGCGGAAGCCGCTTCTTTCCGCAGTTGACAAGGATCGGGCACCCCCTTAGGTTCCGCGCGCTCGGAAGGGGCAACGTTCCCTTTACAAAGCCACAATCAGGCGGTCACGACTCGGGCGCAAGGCCCCGGTCCTCTGGAATGCTGCCGCAGCGGGACGCGAGCGTCCCGTCGCGGCACCTTTGGCGTTCCGCAAAGAGCGGGGGCCGGAATTCCGGCCCGCGGGATGCGGGCCGGCAAAACCCCCGCGAGACAAGCGGGCCAAACGAACGGTAAGACGGGAAGACCGAATGCCAACGATCCAGCAGCTGATCCGCAACCCGCGGCAGCCGAAAGCGAAGCGCCAGAAGTCGATCCATCTGCAGGGCAACCCGCAGAAGCGCGGCGTCTGCACGCGTGTCTATACCACGACGCCGAAGAAGCCGAACTCGGCCATGCGCAAGGTCGCCAAGGTGCGGCTCACCAACGGTTTCGAGGTGATCAGCTACATCCCCGGCGAGAGCCACAACCTGCAGGAGCATTCGGTGGTCCTGATCCGGGGCGGCCGCGTGAAGGACCTTCCCGGCGTGCGTTACCATATCGTGCGCGGCGTGCTCGACACCCAGGGTGTGAAGGACCGCCGTCAGCGCCGGTCGAAATACGGCGCCAAGCGTCCGAAATAAGGAGAGACGGAGATGT
>CAYMOD010000365.1:0-2376 GCA_964391945.1 uncultured Rhodobacterales bacterium
CTGACCCCGAGCCGGGGCGACCAGAATCCCTCATCGACCTCGTCGAGCCCGGGCGTCTCCGGGTCGCGGCGATAACTGTCGTAGCGCAGGCCGGGCACGATCTCGAGCCGGTCCCTCACAACGACCGTCGCCTCGATGAAGGCGCCGAGCGTCGTCGCCTCGGCCTCGGGAAACTGCGGCCGCGCGTCTCCGTTGCGGCTGCCCTCCTGCGTGTCGCGTAACGCCTCCACGCCATAGACCAGCGTCACCAACAGCGGGCGCGTCGAAACAGGAGCGGTTGACCGCCTCCAATCCCCAGGTGTCGTATCTGGTCACATCGTTGCGGCCATCGAGGTCGCGGGCTTCGGTGATCTTCAGGCCATTGAAATAGCCGAGCACCGAGAGGTCGATCAGGTCCGATCCCGCCGGGGCATATTGCCACCCGGCACGCAGGGTCGAGACTTCGGCTTCGCGGTCGACGTCGGTGTCGGGATCGCTCACGGCATTGGAGTTCGGCGGCACCGTGCCCTCGTCACAGTAGAGCGAGCCGCTGACCTCGAAGCGATGCACCTCGTTCGGTTCATGGCCGAACTCGACGAGGCCGTTGGCGATGTCGAGGGCGGACGAACGGATATCCGTGCCGCCTCCATCCTCGAAATCCGTACGCGTCGGTTGCCAGCCGAAATAGCCGAGCGCCTCGAACCTGAAGCTGCGCCCGTAGAGCGTCGCGCTCGTCCAGCTGGTGTCGCCGTTGCTCGAATAGCCGCCGAGCACGCTGGCGCCGAAGCTGCGGCCCGGCTCCAGCAGATCGTCCACGCCGCTGGTCTTGATCGAGATCACGCCGCCGAGCGCACCCGAGCCGTAGAGCGTCGAGCCGCCGCCGCGCACGACCTCGACCCGCTGCACGATGTCGGAATCGATGAAGAACCGTCCACGATGCGCGGCGTCGAAGTTGAAACGCCCCCGTCGACGCGGAGCACGATCTGGTCATTCTGGAACCCGCGGATGCTCGGTTCCTGGGCAATGCTGCGGGGACCGCCCTCGATGGTCAGCCCCGGCACGTCGCCGATCAGCTCCTGGAAGTCGGTGGCCTGCCGCACCGCGAGCGCCTCGCCCTCCCGCACCGTCGCGGAGGCCGGCGTGTCGAGCAATGGCCGCGGATCGCGTGCCGCCGACACCACGATCTCGTCGAGCATGAATCGCTCCTGTGCAGCCGTACCCGAGGCCGCGGCCAGCGTTGCCGCAGTCAGCCCCACCAATCTCATGTCCTGACGTCCCCACGTTTTACAGGTTGCGGCGCGAGGACCTGGCTTCATGGCTTGGGCGCGTCCGTTGCCGGTGAGATAACGGTAGGTGACGGATTTAGTCGAGAACTCGGATTCCGGCGGCGGGCGTGATGCCGGTCATCGGCAGAGCATGAACCACTGCGAATTGAGAGCGGCGGCAGCCACGGGAGCGGGAGAGCCGGGGCTACGGCCACATGCTGCCGCCATATGCCTGAGCATCCGCATTCCCTTCGCCCGCACCGGCAGCATTCCGGCCAAGGCGTTTTCCGATCCGGTTGCATCGGAGCGGGCGCTTCATCTTGCTGGCTGGTCACGATTTCCGAGGCAGCAGGCGGGTCACTGCTTCGAAATCGCTCCAGCCGGAGAAGGGCGGGCCGGAGCCGGACGACCATGGCCGCGCCGGGGTGTTAACCGGGAGGCAGCGACGATGCCGGCGCCGTCGCGTCGAGGGCTGCGGCCGCGGCCTCGTCGGCGGTTTCGAGCCAGACAAAATCGAGCCGGTCGCGCGCCTCCTTCGGGATGTCGTCGTAGTCGCGCCGGTTGCGGGCAGGCAGCATCACGCGGGTGAGCCCGGCGGCGGCGGCCGCCACCACCTTCTCCTTGATGCCGCCCACCGGCAGGACGAGGCCGCGGAGCGAGATCTCGCCGGTCATCGCCGTGTCGTTCCGCACCGTCCGCCCCGAGAGCAGCGAGAGCAGCGCGATGAACATGGCGACGCCCGCGCTTGGCCCGTCCTTGGGGATGGCGCCGGCCGGCACGTGGACATGGATGTCGTTCTTCTCGAAGAGCGCGGGGTCGAGCCCGAGCGAGTCCGCCCGGCTCTTGACGAGGGTGAGTGCTGCCTGCGCGCTCTCGCGCATCACGTCGCCGAGCTGGCCGGTCAGGATCAGCCTGCCCTTGCCGGGGGCGCGGCTTGCCTCGATGAAGAGGATATCGCCGCCTACCGGCGTCCAGGCGAGGCCGGTGGCGACGCCCGGCAGGCTCGTGCGCATCGCCACCTCGTTCTCGAACTTCACACCGCCGAGGATGCCGGCGAGGTCGCCCTCGTCGATCCGGACATGGCTGTCGCTGCCCTCGGCGATCCGCACCGCGACATGGCGCATCACCGAAC
>CAYMOD010000366.1:0-2370 GCA_964391945.1 uncultured Rhodobacterales bacterium
GGCCGCCCGGGCCGCCGGCCCGACAGGCGTCATGCCCGCAAGGACTATGACACCATCGCGTCTGTCGCGAGGAGGGCCGGTGCCGCCGCTTCAGGCCTCGCATCGCTCGGCGCGGCGTCGGGGACAGCCAGCGTCCCGGCCGCCACTGATGGATCGTCGAGCGCACCATGCCTGGCTCACCCGCCTCCGCCGGCGCGCCACCCGCCACGACCGGCGCGCCGGCGGCCAACAAGCCTTCCTCACCCCCGGATGCGCGATCATCTGCTTCAGGCAGATCCAGCGGTTATGATAGGCGCTCTTACTCCGGAAGATGCCAGCTACCGGCAGCGCTTTGCAAGGCTCTCCGCGACGTGACGTCGGACGAATGCCGGCGCCCTCTCGCCGTGCCGCATCTCCTGATCAGGGAAGATGGCGCGAAAGCCGCAAGGCGAGCGCGGCGAGGGTGCGGACCGGATTGGCCGAGGAACTTATCGGCATCACCGACATGTCGCAGACATAAAGATTCGGCGCGCCGATCACCTGGAGGTCCTCATCGACCACCGACGCGAAGTTGAAATCGGCGTCGCGGCTCGGCTTGAACGGCATGCGCAGACTGCCGGCCGCATGGTTGACTGTGCCCCAGCCGAAATCCTTGTCGTTCTGGCCGTACCAGATCTCCTCCCCGTTCGAGTTCTTTTCGGGGCGCGCGGGCTGCCCGTTGATCTGGAACTGCGAAAAGATCGCATGGGTCACGCCATTCAGTACCGCGAAGATCTCGGGGAAGCTCTTTTTCCACCCTGCCACGGCAGGGAAGCGCGAGTCCGCCAGGCGATCCATCCAGTTGAGATTTCCGAACAAGATCTCGGGGACATACCCGAAGGGCGGCGCCGCCCGGATCTCGTTCTCGTCGTCGAGGCAGTTCGCGAAGCTGAACTTGATGTCGACGCGCGACGGACCGTTCGGGTCGATTGTCGAAAAGCGGCTTTGCGGATCGCTCGGGTCGTTCTCCCGAAGATGCCAGTATTCGTGATTGACGTTCATTTCGACATTGAACGGATAGCGGATGCTGCCGTCGGCCTCGAGCCGCCCGCGCGAGTAAAGGATGATCTTGGCATGCGCGGTCTTCGGGATGGGTTTGCCCGCGATATGCGTGACCAGCGTGGCGATCTCGTCGGTAGTCGGATGATCCGTCAGCCCGCGACCGAGCAGCGCCTTCACGTGGTCGGGCAGCCAAGGATAGATGCTCGACCGGCGCAGCAGCTTCGGACTCTCGATCGAGCCCGCCGCGAGCACGACCCGTTTCGCCGAAATATGCCGCGCCTGGCCATTCAGCGTGTTCCGCACCACGAGCTCGTGCCGGTCCGGATGCCTCTGGACATCCTCGACGAAGCTGTTGAGGAGGAGGTGAAGGCCGGGCCCGGAATGGTTCCTGTCCTCTTTCGGCTCGCCGAGCTGGTTGGCGATCAGCTCGGCCGTGTTGAAGACGCCGGTCGGTTCGGAGAAGAACTCGGCTTTCGGTTTGCCGTCCGGCTCGAGATAGGGCTGGTGCAGGGCTCGTGGTGTCTGCTCGATCGCGAAGTCGAAGTCGAGGTCGCTCTTCTGCAGCTCCTTCACGATGGTCGCCGCGGTCGCGCCCATCGAGGCGGACTCGTTCATGAGGTCGCCAGCCTCGTTCAGAAGCCCCGACTCGAGCGCCTGCCGGACTCTTGGCGGAAAGAACTGCAGCTCCCAGGCTTGGATGGTCGGGATCAGGCCGGACCAGAAGATCGATCGGCCGCCGAAAACGAGCTGCGGAAACAGTCCCAGGTAGTGCTCCGCCCGGTCATTGCCGTGGCTGTACTGCCAGAACGTCTGGCTGCCGAACCGGGCGGCGACGCTCGCGTTCGGCAGGCGGCTGAGATTGTAGACATGGGTCGGGAAGGTGAGCGGGCCTGCCTCGACCAGCAGGATCCTCCTGGAATTGCCGAAACGCTCGGCCAGCGCGTCTCCCAGGATGCCTCCGCCCATGCCCGATCCCACGATGACCACGTCGAACGGGGTCGTGTCGCCACTGCCATAGACGGGGAACAGCCGCTCGCGGGTGGCGGAGTCCTCGGCGACGAACCCGTTATACGTCGATCTGGAAAAGGTCATCGGAATCCCTCGAGCGGGCGGGGAATCGTCGCTGGAAATGAACAGCAGTAATCGACATTCGAGTGTACAGCCGCTCCGCGTTCGGAACAAGAAGGAGTCGGGCGCGAGTATCGCGCCTCAGGTCTTTACTTGCGTGGAGCTGGCTCGCTTCGCCGACTGGGGTGGCACGTCCGGCGCCCGGGCGCATCGGTGATGGAACGGCGTAGGTCGTTCGGCATGCGGTGAGCGCAGGCCCGCGCCGCCGCGCCGCCCGAGTGC
>CAYMOD010000367.1:0-2358 GCA_964391945.1 uncultured Rhodobacterales bacterium
CCGTCGCGACGAGGCGCGAGGCCTGCATGATCCTCGTGGTGTCGATCCCGGTCTCGAACGGCATGATGTCATTTCTGACCCGCATCGCCATCACCACTTCCTCGAGCGCGGTGTTGCCCGCCCGCTCGCCGAGGCCGTTGACCGTGCACTCGATCTGGCGCGCGCCCGCATTCACCGCGGCGAGCGCGTTCGCCGTCGCCATGCCGAGGTCGTTGTGGCAATGCGTCGAGATCGTCACCTCGTCCATGCCGGGGACGCGTTCGAGCAGCATCCGGATGATGGCGGCCGATTCGCCCGGCGCGGTGTAGCCCACCGTGTCGGGGATGTTGATCGTCGTCGCGCCGGCCCTGATCGCGATCTCGCAGACCCGGGCGAGGTAGTCGTGCTCGGTCCGCGTCGCGTCCATCGGCGACCATTGCACGTCCTCGCAGAGGTTGCGGGCATGGGTCACGGTATCGTGGATACGCTCGGCCATCGCCTCCTTGTCGAGGCGGACCTGGTACTCGCGGTGGAGCGGCGAGGTGCCGATGAAGGTGTGGATGCGCGGGCGTCTCGCGCGTTTCACCGCCTCCCATGCGCGGTCGATATCGGCGTGACTGGCGCGGGCGAGGCCGCAGACCACCGCGTTCCGGACGGCCTGGGCGATTCTGGACACGGCCTCGAAATCGCCTTCGGAGGCGATCGGGAAGCCGGCCTCGATGATGTCCACGCCCATCTCGTCGAGGGTCTCGGCGATCTGGAGCTTCTCCTCCAGCGTCATCGTGGCGCCGGGGGACTGCTCGCCGTCGCGCAGCGTGGTATCGAAGATGAGGACACGGTTCTGGGACGCTGTAGCGGTCATGTGGATCTATCCTGCTGGGGCATCATGGTCCGGCGCGGGGTCACATCCCTCTGAACGGTGGCGCCGGAACGCGGAGCCGTTCAGAGGCCGCTAAGCAGCAGGAGGCTGCCGGACGTATGTCCGGTGCTCACCGTGTCGCGCAGATCGTGCCCATTGACCATGGGAGGGAGTATATCCGCCCACGCGCGGAGTTGAAGCCGGAAAATCGTGATCCGGTCCCCCCGTGACCTGCAGGAGGCTGCCGTTCGGGGTGTTTCAGAATCTCTTCGAGAGCCGCAGACAAGGATGCATCGTCAAGTGACGGGATCAAACCCCTGACCGGCAAGGGCGGCGAGACGGGCGGGGAGGTCTTCACCCGTGAGGCGGAGGGTCTTGATGCGGCCCTTCGCGCCCGCGACGATGCGGATGGCGGAGCGGGGCAGGCCGAGGGAATCGGCGAGTGTCTTGAGCAGCGCCTCGTTGGCGGCGCCATCCACCGGGGGTGCGGCGACCCGGACGCGCAGGACGGGGCGGCCGCCGGCCTCGGCGATGCCATCGATCGCCGAGCGGCCGCCGCGGGGCGTGAGGCGAACCGCGAGCTCGACCCCGTCGCCGGTCTCGCGCCAGGGGGTCATCCGGGCGCGGCGAGGTGGGCATCGAGATGCGGCAGCCGGTCCTGGCCCCAGAACACCTCCTCGCCGACGACATAGGTCGGCGCGCCGAAGACGCCGGCGGCGAGGGCGGCTTCGGTGTTGCGCTCGTAGATCTCGACGCCGGAGAGGAGGCTGTTGGCGAGGCCGGGGTCGAAGCCCGCCTCCGTCAGGGCGGCGGCGATGACGGCATCCTCGGCGATGTCGCGATCCTCGGCCCAGACCGCGCGCAGGAGGGCATGGACGAGGCGACCGACGTCACCGGAACCCGTATCGCCGGCCGTGGCGGCGGCGATGATCGCGGCGGCGGCGGGCACCGGATTGGTCGGCCAGTGCGCGGGCCGGAGGTTGACGGACATGCCGTTCATGCGGGCAACGCGAGCCACGTCCTGGAGGCGGTAGCGCTGCTTGTTCGGGTGGCGGTCGGCGGGTTTTGGCGTGTTGACCGCGGCGAAGACGCGGAAGAGGTCGAACGGCCGGTAGCGGATCGTCGCGTTGTGGCGGGCGGCGATCTCCTCGAGGCGAAGCCCGGCAAGATAGCTAAAGGGCGAGAGCGGGAAGAGGTAATAATCAATCGTCGCCATGGCGCGCCCTCCGCATGTTCAGCGTGTCGAGCATGGCTCGATTGCGCATCTTTGCAAGGCCGGGCGGCGGTGGTAGGGAACCGCGTGACAGGCCACTTCTGCTCCCGAGGCGCCATGAGTTCCCTTCTCCGGCCGAAGCTGATCGCCGGCAACTCCAACAAGCCGCTCGCCGCGGCGGTTGCGCGCCGCATCTCCATCCATCGCGGCGAATCGGTCTGCCTCGTCGACACACGGGTCGAGCGGTTCAATGATCAGGAGATCTTCGTCGAGGTCTACGAGAACGTCCGCGGCGAGGACATGTTCA
>CAYMOD010000368.1:0-2356 GCA_964391945.1 uncultured Rhodobacterales bacterium
AACGGACGGTTCAGTGCGTACCCGACAGAATTTTCAGGGCTTTCCGGAGGTGTCCACGTTCGCCCTTCACGTTGTCTGTGTGACAACCGACGCTATGCCCTCTCTGCTCTCGAAACGGTCCGGACTTCCGTCCTCTGCCGGGTCACGAAGGCAAGGTCGACACCCGTGACTCCGTCCGCGCCGGGTAGCCACGCAGAGGCGGCGCGGGCGCCAGGGCCGAGAATGGAGCTCCCGCGCGAGAGGCGAGTCGGCTCAGTCGGGCCCGCGCTCCGAAGGCCCGCGCCACGCCTTTTCGGCGAACCTTTTTCTCCCCGCTGCATCCAATGTGGTGAGGTCGAGGAATCGGCCCCCATGCAAAGAGGCTTCACCATGCTCAAGCAGATCATCGCCATGTCTTGCGTCCTCACCGGAACGGCCATTCTGGCCCAGGAAGCGGGAGACCTCACGCAGGCTCCGCCGCCCGAGCCTTATGCCGCGGTCAGCGACCTCGTGGAGCTGCCCGAGTTCCTCCCCGGCCTCGGCCAGCTCTACGTGGACCCCGAAACGCTGCCTGCCGGGCCCTTCCTGGGTTATGACCACGACGGCAAGCTGTCGGCCACGATCTACATGCCCCCCCTGGAAGACCTGCAGGGTGGTACCGCGTACAATGACCTCGCATTGGGCACGGGGACCGTCTCGGCCGTGGACATCTACCACAATGCCGGACATCCGGGCGTCGAGAAGCCGCATGCCCATGTGGTGCTCTACCACGACCCGGAAGCCAAGGAACGGCTCGCGGAATGACATGGACGCGTCGCCAGGTCCTCGCATTGGGGGGTAGCGGCCTCGCTGCCCTCGCCCTCCTGCGCGTTGCGCGGGCCGCGGAGAGCGAGGTGATCGAGATGCGGGGCACTTCGCGCGGCGAGCGGGTCTGGTTCGCACCGCAGGGTCTCGCCGTCGCGCCCGGCACCACTCTGCGTTTCGTCAACCGGGATCCCGGCAACAGCCACACCTCGACCGCGTATCATCCGGATCTTTTCGGCCGCTCCCGGCGCATCCCCAGGAGCGCCATGCCCTGGGACAGCGGCTACCTGCTGCCCGAGGAGAGCTTCGAGGTGACGTTCGCGCTGCCCGGCGTGTACGACTACTACTGCTTGCCTCACGAAATGGCCGGCATGGTGGGCCGGGTCGTTGTGGGCCAGCCTGGAGATGCCGGCTGGGAGGCGGCGCCAAGCGACGGCAGCGACCTGCCGGATGTCGCGATCGCCGCCTTCCCGTCGGTTGAGGCCATCCTCGCCGCGAGGCGGACCGGTTATGGAGAATCCGCATGATTCCCCGAGTCACCTGTTCCATATCCGACCTGCGCGACGCTCCGGAGACCGTGCTGGTCGCTCTCGCGCGGGAGCGCTCCGAGGCGGCGGTTCGCGAGCTGATCCGCCGTCTCAATCCGCGCCTCTTCCGGATAGCGCGTGGCATCTTGGACAGCGACGCCGAGGCAGAGGAGGTTGTGCAGGATGCCTATCTGACGGCCTTCACCCGGTTGCAGGAGTTCCGGGGCGAAGCGCGGTTCTCGACCTGGCTCACACGGATCGTCCTCAATGCCGCGCGAATGTGCCGGCGTCGATCGCGTCATCAGGAGGAGTACAACACCGTGGCGGAGGACGGGAGCAACCATCCGCAGGTATTGACGTTTCCCGGCACCGGCCCTCCCGACACCGAGGTGGCGCTGGCGCGCTCGCAGCTGAGAGGAATGATCGAGGCTGCCGTGGCGTCACTTCCGCCCGAGCTGCGGCTGGTCTTCCTGCTGCGGGAGGCGGAAGGAATGAGCGTGCTGGCCATCGCGCGTGATCTCTCGCTCCATCCCGTCACGGTGAAGACCCGCCTGTTTCGTGCGCGTCGTCGCCTGCGTATCGCCCTCGAGAAGCGTCTGAAAGGTGGGTTCGAAGCGGTGTTCCCGTTCGATGGAGCGCGCTGCGCCGGCATGGCGGACCGCGTGGTCTGCGCCCTCAAGAAAGGCTGGACACTCTGAGAGGGAGCCCGGCTATTTCGCCGCAGCACGCGCAGCATCACCTTGATGGCGGAGCGCAGCCGCTTTTTCGAGCGCTGCCGACGCATTCTTCTGGAGATCGAGGCTTTTGGAGATCGAGGTCACCGAGCAGGAGTTACCGAAGCATCGACAAAACCCGAAGGCAAGCTCAGGATCAGCCTGCCGATGCTGGGAGAGCCGTTGGTCTGCCCCCCGCCGGTTCCTCGATCATCCTGAGAGCTACATGCCGGAAAGAAGGTCCACGGGCGCAAGCGCCACATCCTGACGGACACCGACGGCCGCCTGCTCGCGGTCGAGGTCCACGCCGCCGACATTCAGGACCGCGACGGC
>CAYMOD010000369.1:0-2346 GCA_964391945.1 uncultured Rhodobacterales bacterium
CGGCATCATCCTGATGCTGGTCTCCCTGATCCTCTTCATCATCGCCTTCACCATGGGCGGGCTGAACTACACCGTGACGGTGCTGCAGGCACGGACGCGGGGCATGACGCTGATGCGGATGCCGCTGACCGTCTGGGGCATCTTCACGGCGACGGTGATGGCGCTGCTGGCGTTCCCGGCCCTTTTCGTCGCCTGCGTGATGCTGCTTTTCGACCGGCTGCTCGGCACGTCGTTCTTCATGCCCGGACTGGTCGAGATGGGCCAGCACCTGAGCTACGGCGGCGGCAGTCCGATCGTCTTCCAGCACCTCTTCTGGTTCTTCGGCCATCCGGAGGTCTACATCGTCGCACTGCCCGCCTTCGGCATCGTCTCGGACCTCATCGCGGTGCATGCGCGCAAGAACATCTTCGGCTACCGGATGATGGTCTGGGCGATCCTCATCATCGGCGCGCTCAGCTTCATCGTCTGGGCGCATCACATGTACGTTTCCGGGATGCACCCCTGGTTCGGCTTCTTCTTCGCCACCACGACGCTGATCATCGCGGTGCCGACGGCGATCAAGGTCTACAACTGGGTGCTGACGCTCTGGCAGGGCGACATCCACCTGACGTTGCCGATGCTCTTCGCGCTGGCTTTCATCGTCACCTTCGTCAACGGCGGGCTGACCGGGCTCTTCCTCGGCAATGTCGTCGTCGACGTGCCGCTTTCCGACACGATGTTCGTGGTGGCCCATTTCCACATGGTGATGGGCGTCGCGCCGCTGATGGTGATCTTCGGCGCGATCCACCACTGGTATCCGAAGATCACCGGCCGGATGCTCGACGAGACAATGGGCCTGATCCATTTCTGGATCACCTTCCTCGGCGCCTACGCGATCTTCTTTCCGATGCACTACGTCGGCCTCGTGGGTGTGCCGCGACGCTATCCGGAGATCGGCGACCCGGCCTTCATGACGGCGCCCGTGGACGGGCTCAACGCCTTCATTTCGATCGCGGCCTTCATCGTCGGCGCGGCGCAGATCCTGTTCCTGTTCAATATCGTCTGGAGCGCGCGCTACGGCCGCCCGGCGGGAGGCAATCCCTGGCGCGCGGCCTCGCTGGAGTGGCAGACACCGCACACGCCCCCGCACCACGGAAACTGGGGCGACGAGCTGCCGGTGGTCTACCGCTGGGCGTACGATTACAGCGTGCCGGGGGCACCGCAGGACTTCATCGCGCAGAACGATCCGGGCCCGAGGACCCCGCACCCGGCATGAGCGTCATCCTCGCCTTCCTCGTCGCAGTCATTCTCGTGGCGTTCTGGTGGCTCCTGCGGCAGGGCGTGACGTCCAGGCCCTGGCTCGAGACCGGGCCGTCCCCGATGGGGGAGAGGATGCACGGCAGATCGATCGCGCCGGTCGGGCTCGGCATCTTCCTTGCTGTCGTCGGGAGCCTCTTCGCCCTCTTCGGCAGCGCCTTCGTGATGCGCATGGACCTCGAGACCTGGTCGGCGCTGACCCTGCCGCCCGTGGTCTGGGTGAACACCGTCCAGCTGATCCTCGCGAGCCTGTTCCTCCACCTCGCCGCTGCAAACGCGCGGCAGGGCGACCGCCGGGGCCTGCGGCGCGATATCAGTGTCGCCGCCCTCGCCACGGCGGGTTTTCTCGTCGGTCAGCTCCTTGCCTGGCGCGAGCTTACTAGCGTGGGGAACGGCCTCGCGACCGGCCCCGCAGCCAGCTTCTTCTATCTGCTGAGCGGCTTGCACGGCCTCCACATCCTGGGCGGGCTCTGCGCCCTCGGCATGGTGACGACGCGGACCGCGGCCGACATGGGCCGCCTCAGGCTCAACGTCGGGCTCTGCGTCACCTACTGGGACTTCCTGCTGGTCGTCTGGGTCGGCCTGCTGGTCCTCTTCCTGGGATGGGCCAACCAGCTCGTCGGCATCTGTCGCGCCATCCTGACATGAGGGACGATCATGGTTGACAGCAGCCTGAACCCCAACCGCCCCGACGGACTCGAGGGAGTCATCGCCGACTGGAGCTCCGACCAGCGCGCGTTCAAGCGCGTGTCCTGGGGCAAGGCGATGATGTGGATCTTCCTGCTGAGCGATACCTTCGTCTTCAGCGTCTTCCTGCTCGGCTACATGGCGGCGCGGATGTCGACGCAGGCGGAATGGCCGAACACCAGCGAGGTCTTCGCCCTGCATGTCGGCGGCGCGACCCTGCCGCTGCTGCTCATCGCGATCATGACCTTCGTGCTGATCTCGTCGAGCGGCACGATGGCGATGGCCGTCCGCTGTGGCTACGCCGGCGCCCGCAAGGCAACCGCCGGCCTGATGTTCGCGACCGCCGCCCTCGGCGCGACCTTC
>CAYMOD010000370.1:0-2338 GCA_964391945.1 uncultured Rhodobacterales bacterium
TCGACGAATACGACGCCGGCCGCCCGGACGTGATGTTCGTGATCCAGCGCGTGCTCGAAGTCGAGGGCAAGCTCACCCTCCTCGACCAGAACCGGGTGATCCGCCCCCATCCCTATTTCCGCCTGTTCGCGACGTCGAACACGATCGGCCTTGGCGATACCACCGGCCTCTACCACGGCACCCAGCAGATCAACCAGGGCCAGATGGACCGCTGGTCGATGGTGGTGACGCTGAACTACCTCCCCCACAATGCCGAGGCGGAGATCGTGCTCGCCAAATATCCCGAATACGACACCGAGGAGGGACGCAGGACCGTCTCGCGCATGGTGACGGTCGCGGATCTGACCCGCGCCGCGTTCATGAACGGCGATCTCTCGACGGTGATGAGCCCGCGCACCGTGCTCGCCTGGGCCGAGAACACGCGGATCTTCGGCGACATCGGCTTCGCCTTCCGCCTCACCTTCCTCAACAAATGCGACGAGCTCGAGCGCCAGACCGTCGCCGAGTTCTACCAGCGCTGCTTCGACAAGGAACTGCCCGAAAGCGCGGTGAACGTGAGCCTCGGCTGAAAATGGGATACCGTGCCATCATTGGGGCCGCGGTCGTTCTTTTCCTCTCCCTCACAGGAGCTGGAAGTGCTCAAGGTCTGCGCCCACTGGCGGAACTGATGCAGGAAGGTGCGGAAGATACCTATCCGCTCGTTCGCTGCGGTGGCTTCTATCTTTCCATGTTGGAGTGGGCCGGTGAGGACGTCGTCGGACCGGAGCAGAGCCAAATCGTCAAGCTAACCGCCTACAACCTCATACATGCGGCGGCATCGATGAGGGCAGAAAGATCAGAAACCACCGCGCAGCATCAGGTGGATCTGGCTCTTCGGGACGTTCGGAACATCTCCGACCTATATCTGCAACGTTATCAGGACAACTATGCCGCCGTTGGTCAGGCGTGGGGTGCTGACGCGCTCTGGAAGGATGATCAGGCAGTTTGCAGCATCCTGACTTCTGGAGAGGGTCAGTGACCAGATCCTCCGACAACCCCGCCGACCCGTTCAAGAAGGCGCTGGCCGAGACGGCCAAGGCGATGGCGAACCGGCCGGAGCTCGAGGTCGCCTATTCGGTCGATCCGCCGGGCGTCACCAACCGGACGATGCGGCTGCCGCAGATCACGCGCCGGATGACCCGCAACGAGGTGCTGCTCGCGCGCGGCACTGCCGATGCCTATGCGCTGCGCCTGCGCTATCATGACGACGCCACCCACCGCCGCTACGCGCCGCAGGGCGAGACCGCCTCCCAGCTTTTCGAGGCGATGGAAACCGCGCGCTGCGAGGCGATGGGGGCACGGGCGATGCCGGGCACCGCCGGCAATATCGACGCGCGGATCGCCGACGAGGCCCGCCGCCTCGGCTACGGCGAGATCACCGATCCCGAGGTGGCGCCGCTGGCGGCCGCCGCGGGCTACCTCGTGCGCCAGCGCGCGACCGGACGGCCGCTGCCCGCGGGCGCGCAGAACGTGCTCGATCTCGTGCGTGACCGGCTCGAGGAAAGCGGCGGCGGGTTCGGGGAGATCGCAGGCGTGCTCCACGACCAGCGCGCCTTCGCCCGTTTCACCCGCCAGGTGATCGAGGACCTCGGCTACGGCGAACAGCTCGGCGACGATCCCGACACGGAGGATATGGAGACCGAGGAGGACGAGGACGAGAACGACGACAGCGACGGCGGCTCCGAGGACCAGGCGGGCGGCGAGGAAAGCGAACCCTCAGACGTCCAGACGACGCTGCAGGATGCGCCGACGGAAGCCCAGCCCGACCCGTCGATGATGGAGACGATGTTCGAGGCCGAGACCGAAGCCGACGCCGAGGATGTCGAGATCGAGGAGGCCGAGGTCAGCGAGCGCGCGCCCCCGCCCCATTCCGAGGCCGATCCCGAATACCGCGTCTACACCACGAAACACGACGAGGAGGTGCGCGCCGACGAACTCGCCGACCCGGTGGAGCTCGACCGGCTGCGCCTCTATCTCGACCAGCAGCTCGAACCGCTGAAGGGCGCGGTTTCCCGTCTCGCCAACCGGCTCCAGCGCCGCCTTCAGGCCCAGCAGAACCGCGCCTGGGAGTTCGATCGCGAGGAAGGCACGCTCGATGCCGGCCGCCTCGCCCGTGTCGTTGCGAATCCGATGACGCCGCTCTCCTTCAAGGTCGAGCGCGACACCGAGTTCCGCGACACCGTGGTGACGTTGCTCATCGACAATTCCGGCTCGATGCGCGGGCGGCCGATCTCGATCGCGGCGATCTGCGCCGACGTGATGGCGCGCACGCTCGAACGCTGTCAGGTCAAGGTCGAGA
>CAYMOD010000371.1:0-2323 GCA_964391945.1 uncultured Rhodobacterales bacterium
GGCCCGATGGCCTTCACCTTCCACGGCATCGCCATCGGCCTGCGCGATCTCGGCATGACGATGGCGCCGATGAACGCCTTCCAGACGCTCCTCGGGATCGAGACGCTGAGCCTGCGCATGGAGCGCCATGTCCGCAACGCCGAGAAGGTAGCATCCTGGCTCGAGGCCGACCCCCGCGTCACCCAGGTGACCTACGCCGGCCTTCCCTCCTCGCCCTGGCACGAACGCGCGAAACGCCTCTACCCGAAGGGCGCCGGCGCGCTCTTCACCTTCGGGGTCAGGGGCGGCTATGAATCCTGCATCACCCTCGTCAATTCGGTCGAGATCTTCAGCCACCTCGTCAACCTCGGCGACACCCGCTCGATCATCAACCACCCGGCCTCGACCACGCACCGCCAGCTCACGCCCGAGCAGCAGGCGGCAGCCGGCGCCGCGCCCGACACGGTGCGCCTCTCGATCGGCATCGAGGACGCGGACGATCTCATCCGCGACCTCGACCAGGCGCTGGCGAAGGCGACCGCCTGATATTCCATACAGGTGCGCGGCATTGGAACTGCCGCGCACCTGCCGCTTTGTCGCCCTGTGCAGGGGAGCAGGCAGTCCATGGAAGCAGAGGGCGACAGCAGCCGGGACGACAGGAACGAGCACGCGCTCAGCCAGGTCATCGACCGTCTCGAGAAATCGGCGCATGACGAGGAGACGAGCATCCGCGACATCATCGACGGACTTGGCGCCCGCTCCTTTCCGGCGATCATGCTGATCCCTGCCCTCCTTGCGGTCTCGCCCTTGAGCGGCATCCCCGGCGTCACCGTCACCGTCGGGCTGATCGTCGCCGCCACCGCCGCCCAGATGCTCTGGGGCCGCGACTCCCTCTGGCTGCCGGAGAGACTCACCCGCCGCAGGATCTCGACCGAGAAACTCTGCAAGGCGATCTCCTGGCTGCGCCCGCCCGTGCGTTTCATCGAGCGGTTCCTGAAACCCCGGCTCACCTTCCTCTTCAGGCGCCCGCTCAAATGGATCACGCTCACGCTGGTGTTCCTGATCGGGGGCGCCATGCCGGTGCTCGAACTCATCCCCACCACCGGCTCGATCGCCGCGACGGTGATCTCGATCTTCGCGATCGGCCTCCTCACCCGCGATGGTGTGCTGGTGATCCTCGGCTACGCGCTCACGATCGGCGCGCCCTTCCTGATCTGGCAACTTGCCGCCTGAACCGGAGCGCCGGGCTTGCCTTTCCCGCGCCGGCACCCTCCCATACGCAATCCGGCTGAACAGTTCGGTGCGCCGGCGTTGACACTTGACTCCAGGTTAGAAGGTGGCAAGCCGTTTTCCAGCCACTTTCCAGCCGGATGCCAGTCAGGACGGATTGTCGTAAACCCTTGACGTCCCCTCCCTTCTGAATCGTTCACCCGGATCCCGTATCCTACCCGCGACCACAGCATCGAGCCTCCGCCGCAGCCTTGAGCCCTACCCATGTCGCTTCCCGCCAACATCGACGCTACGCAGAACCTGCTCGACTCCGCCGGCTACGTCGCCGGCCGCGGCCTCTCGACGGTGGTGTTCCTCGCGCTCAGGCTCGGTCGGCCGCTCTTCCTCGAAGGCGAGGCCGGCGTCGGCAAGACCGAGATCGCCAAGGCCCTTTCCGAGGCGCTCGGCCGCCGGCTGATCCGGCTCCAGTGCTACGAGGGGCTCGACGCATCCTCCGCCGTCTACGAATGGAACTTCCCCGCCCAGATGGTCGCGATCCGCACCGCCGAAGCCGGGGGCATAGCCGACCGCCACACGCTGACCGAGGAACTCTTCTCCGAACGCTACCTGATCCGCCGTGCCCTCCTCGAGGCGATGTCGCCGCAGCCGGAGGGCCCGCCCGTGCTCCTGATCGACGAACTCGACCGTACCGACGAGCCGTTCGAGGCGTTCCTGCTCGAAGCCCTCTCCGATTTCCAGGTGACGATCCCCGAGCTCGGCACCGTCCGCGCCGAGGCGCCGCCGATCGTCGTCCTCACCTCGAACCGCACCCGCGAGGTCCACGACGCGCTGAAGCGGCGCTGCCTCTACCATTGGGTCGATTATCCCGATTTCGACCGCGAGCTTGCCATCCTCATGACCCGCGCGCCGGAAGCGGCCGAGACCCTCTCGCGCGAGGTCGTGGCCTTCGTCCAGCGCCTGCGGCAGGAGGATCTCTTCAAGAAGCCCGGTGTCGCCGAGACCATCGACTGGGCGAAATGCCTCATCGCGCTCGACGCGATCCAGCTCTCGCCACAGGTGATTGCCGACACCCTCGGCGCCCTCCTGAAGTACCAGGACGACATCGCCCGGATGC
>CAYMOD010000372.1:0-2320 GCA_964391945.1 uncultured Rhodobacterales bacterium
GATCACGGCAACGGTACCGGCGAACCGTCGGGTCCCGGCCAGATATTTCGCGGCTCCGAGCAGCATCGCCGTGTGGGCGTCATGGCCGCAAGCATGCATGAAACCCTCGCGGCGGGAGGCATAGGGGAGGCCGGTCGCCTCCTTGATCGGCAAGGCATCCATATCGGCTCTGAGGCCGATGGTGCGGCCCGGATCCCGTCCCCGGATCACGCCGACGACACCAGTGCGGCCGATGCCGGTCGCGACCCCGTCGCAGCCGAAGGCACGGAGCTTTTCGGCGACGAAGGCGGCGGTCTCGTGGACATCGAAGAGCAGTTCCGGCGCGGCATGGAGCGTGCGGCGCCAGCCGGCGATCTCGGGCTGCATCTCGGCGAAACGGTTGACGAGGGGCATGGGTGCGCTCCTTCACGCGTTAGGTGGGCTGGTGGCGGCAAGGCGTGTCTCGGCGCCCTTCGGCGAGGATTGCCTCGACCGCGGGGTTGCCGGCGGCCCAGCCGAGCGGCGAGAAGTCCCCGGCGAGGATCGAGCGGCCGGCCTCGATGACCGACGCTTGTGCAAGGCGGGCAAGGCTTGAGCCGAGGCTGATCCGCGCGACGCCGGTGCGGGCGAACTCGCCGCGCGAGAGATTGACGAAGACGCCGGAAGCCAGCGCGTTCACGGGCTTTCCTGTCGCCGCGATGACGGAGCGGAGCGCGGCGAGGTCGGGGAGGAACGGCACGTAGAGGCAGTCGGCGCCGGCGGCGTCGAAGGCGCGGATACGGGCGAGCGCCTCTGCCATGTCGTAGGCGCCGGTCATCACGCCATCGGCGCGGGCCACGAGGACAAAATCGCCCGGGAGCGACCGGGCGGCGGCGACGGCAGCCTGGATGCGCGTGACGGCGAGATCGAACGGGTAGCTTGCCGTTCCGGGATGCGCAGTGTCCTCGATCGAAGCGCCGGCGAGACCGGCCGCGCCCGCAAGGCGGACGGTTTCGGCCACTGCTTCGGGATCGTCGCCGTAGCCATGCTCGAGATCGGCACTCACCGGTACCGGGACTGCGGCGGCAAGTTCGGCGGCGTGGGCGATCGCCGCGTCACGGCCGATGCGGGCACCGTCCGCCTTGCCGCGGGTGAAGGCGAAACCTGCCGAGGTGGTGCCGATGGCCTTCGCGCCAAGCCCGGCAAGGAGCCTTGCGGTGCCGATGTCCCAGGCGTTGGCGAGCACGAAGGGATCGCCCGGCCGATGCAGGGCACGGAACACTGCGCCGGGATCGTCGTTCATCGTCTTGTCCCTCTCTCTGCTGCGAGGAGAGCGCAATCCCCGCGCGGCTGCAAGGGCCGCATGCGGAAGCCCCTGCGGTCAGGGGCCGCGCCCGAAACGCCTGCCTCTGCGCGGCCGCGCTGCTTGCTCCCCGGTCCGGCAGGCTCTAGTCTCCGCCCTCACCGGCCGCGCGCCGCCGCCCGTCCCCATCACCCCAGCCGAGACGCCCTTGCCCGAGACCCGATCCTACCAGGTGCTCGCCCGGAAATACCGGCCGCAGACCTTCGCCGACCTGATCGGTCAGGAGGCGATGGTGCGCACGCTGAAGAACGCCTTCGCGACCGACCGCATCGCCCATGCCTTCGTGCTGACCGGCGTGCGCGGCGTGGGCAAGACCTCGACGGCGCGGATCATCGCCAAGGGGCTGAACTGCACCGGGCCGACAGGTGCGGGCGGGCCGACGATCGATCCCTGCGGCGAATGCGAGGCCTGCGTCGCGATCGCCCAAGGCCGCCATGTCGACGTGGTCGAGATGGACGCCGCCTCGCGCACCGGCGTCGGCGACATCCGCGAGATCATCGATTCGGTCGCTTACCGGGCGGCCTCGGCGCGCTACAAGGTCTACATCATCGACGAGGTGCATATGCTGAGCACCTCGGCGTTCAACGCGCTCCTGAAGACGCTCGAGGAGCCGCCGGCGCATGTGAAGTTCCTGTTCGCCACCACCGAGATCCGCAAGGTGCCGGTGACGGTGCTCTCGCGCTGCCAGCGGTTCGACCTGCGCCGGATCGCGCCCGAGGTGATGATGGCGCATCTCGCCGGCATCGCGGAAACCGAGGGCGTGACGCTCGAGGAGGGAGCGCTCGCCCTCATCACGCGTGCGGCGGAAGGATCGGTGCGGGATGCGCTCTCGCTCATGGACCAGGCAATCGCGCATGGTGGTGGCGCGGTCTCGGCCGAACAGGTGCGCGCGATGCTCGGCCTTGCCGATCGCGGGCGGGTGCTCGACCTCTTCGAAGCGGTGATGCGGGACGACACCCGCGCCGCCCTTGCCGAGCTCGGGGCGCAATACGAGGCAGG
>CAYMOD010000373.1:0-2316 GCA_964391945.1 uncultured Rhodobacterales bacterium
GGTGCGATTGCCCGTCACAACATGATTTGAGTTGCCGGCGGTTGCCGCGTCGGCCCGTTCCGGCCGGCTGGTATTGCGCCGCTTCTCGCGCGGGCAGTGCGTGCCGGGTGGCGAGCGGCCCTGTGAGCGGCCTTGATTGAAGCCGCTCGTCCCGGTGTGCGCGAGCTTGCCGGCGCAGGCGAGCGCATCAGAACGGGATAACTGACGCATCGGCCGAACTGTATGTGTGGGTCCGGTTGGGCCAGAGCCATGAATCTCTTGACTCGGCCGCATTCTGCCTACCTGAACGCGGCTTGTGGCGGAAAACTTCCGGACGCTTGCGGGATCTGAACGCCGCCTCTCCGCGCAGTACCGGAAGTTTTGAAGAGGGTCCGCTCGCAGACCATACCTTCGTCATTGTCCAGGGGGCCACCATCAGGCCACTTGGACACGAACCATCGTCGGGCTCCCAAGATTCTGCGGAGGATGTTGGACGGGTGTGCGGCCGGATTGAGCGTCGGCTGTCACAACCGGGTTGCCCACTGGTCCCTCCCAGACGCCCATCACCGCCCAGCCTCGGGGAGGGCGCGGCCAGGCGCGCGGGCCTCTCCCGCGGACAACCCTTCGCCTTGGACGGGCGCATTCGGTGCAGCGGGTATCGTTTCCGCACAGTCTACCACATTATCCTTGGCCGACTTCCGGCAAAAGACTTTTGCCGGAAGTCGGCCAAGGATCGCACCACGAGGCCGATTGGAATTTCGTCGACGAAGGACGTCGATAACTTCCGAATCTCGATTGATCATGGTTCTCTCGTGCTGCGTTTGGGGCGGATTGTCTCACCGCTACTGCTTCGATCCAGTGGGCCGCTATTCCATCCAGTCACAACCCATCGCCTCGTGCGCATTCTGTGCTTTGCCAGTTGTTTGCAGAGAGGTGTGAGTTGGCCAGTGAAGAAGGAAGCCCAAGAAGACCAGACGGCGCCGGGAGAACACGCTGGAACCTTGGGAAATAGCAGTCGTGAAGGCCATGATCGCTCGTGGAAGCCCCTTCAACAACGACCAAGACATCCTCGCTTATTTCACGCGCCCTACGTGCTCAGTCAATTATCACCTTATCAGCGAAATCCGCAACGAAACGAAGCACAGGAGCGTCAAGTCAGCGAGTGATGAAGACCTCGACGCCTTCCTCGCCAAGTGGCCAGACATCGATTCTGAGACCGGCCTGAGCGTGCGTGGCGACGAGCTCCTCATTAACAGACTGCTGAAGAACCCTCGCGTCCGGCCGGAGGATGGCATCATCTCCGTGGTCGAAGTCCAACTCGAGCTCCAGCCCGGCCTGCAGGGTGCCGAAGGCGATCTCGCGATGGCCGTCGGCGCCGATGACCATCATCGCGGGCTCGACGAGGTCGAGATGGTCGCGCTCCCAGATGTCGGCCTCGACGATCCGCCAGCGGCCGATCACGCGGCACCCGACCGGTGCGGTCACCGCAATGGCTCCGCCAGCAGCTTCGGCATCCGGATGAGGTTGTAGGCGGCGAGCGCGAGGGTGAGGCCCCACTCGGTGCGGTCGAGGCCGCGGAACCGGGTCTTGCGCCAGCCCGCGACGGTCTTCAGCCAGCCGAAGACCTCCTCGCTGCGCTTGCGGATGCGCTGGCTGTGGGCGTAGCCGGGGTGGCGGGTCGTGCGGCCGCCGATGGCCGAGCGCCGCCGCGCGATCCCGGTGTCGTACTGGTTCTGCGCGACATGCGGCGTAATCCAGCGCTCGCGCAACTCGGCGACGAAGTCCGTGGTGTCGAAGCCCTTGTCGCCGGCCAGCGTGCCGCCTCGTGGGATGTGCGCGTCGGCGAGGGCGATGGCCCGCCATGCATTCGGAGACGCCGCAGGCCCGGGTGAGGCGGCCGCCCACCACGAGCCCGTTGCGGTTCTCCATGAGCGCGGTCGCCACGAAGCAGAGCCGGCTCGCCTGGCCGGGCGCCTTCTTGTAGAGCCGGGCATCCGGATCGGTGGTCGAGGCATGCGTCTCGTTCGACCGTCGCTTGGCCTTCGCCAGTCGCGCCCGGAATTGCGCCCGCCGTGGCCGCCGTCGTCACCGTCACCGCCATCCTGATCGGGCGACTCCTTCGGCCGGAAGCTCTTCATCGAGGCCCAGGCGTCGATCAGCGTGCCGTCGACCGAGAAATGCTCCCGGCTCATCTGCCGCCGGACCTGCGGGTTCCGCACCACGCCCGACAGGAACGCCGCCGCCGCATCGGCCGCCAGCAGCCGGTCACGGTTCTTGGAGAAGGTCGAGGCGTCCCAGACCCGATCGTCGATCCCGAGGCCGACGAACCAGCGGAAC
>CAYMOD010000374.1:0-2304 GCA_964391945.1 uncultured Rhodobacterales bacterium
TAGAGCGATTTCGAAGCAGGTGGCTCCACTGCTGACCTGCAATCGCGATCAATCAGCAAGATAGGGCGCCCGGTCCGATGCAGTGGGATCGGAAGCGCTCCAGACTTCAGCCGACGTGGCGCCCAGGGGTGTGCGCCGACGAAATGCCGTAATGCCGGGCGAGCCTTTCAAGCGCAATCTTCAGCACCACCTTGCCCGAACGCGCCGACCAGCCGAGGCGTTTCTCCGCCGCCTCGAGCCCTTCGAGGAAGCAGCAGACGCGAAAGGCGATATCGGAGAGTCCCGGCCCAAGCGCCTCAAGCGCCTTCGCGACCCGCATCCGCGCATCCGGGGGTCCCGCCGCCGGCCCACGCGGCGCCGAGGTCGCGGCATCCGCCGGCGCGAGGAACCGCTCCCAGTTCTGCGTCGTCCGTGGCCCCATCTGCGCCAGTTCGAAATCCTCACGCAACCGCTCTCCCGCCTCGATCAGATTTGGCGTGAGATAGGCAACGCCCTTCTGGTTGCGTTTGCGCCCCAGCACCGAGAGTGGTGATTCCGCGAGATTGAACCGCACCCGCCGCTCGCCCGAGCCATCTTCCGCCATGACCGTGCGCTCGGCGTAGAGCCGGTGCTGCTCGCCGAAGGGCGTGACGCTTTCCGCAACTCCCCCCTGTGGCGTCCGTGCTTGCCGCTCTTCGGTCAGGAGCCGCTTGAGCGCAGCGCGACCGACCGGAGTGATTGTGTAGACCGCGATCTTGCCAGCGCGTTCGCAGGCAATCCATTCCTGGAGCGCAAAGGCGTGCGCGACGTCGCGATCCACCACTGCGATGCGGTTCTGTTTGCCAGGGACCACCTCGCGCAGGACGACTGCCTTTTCCATGTTCGGCGCGACGGCGAGGAAGGCACCTTTTTCGCAGAGGCGCCGGAGGATGCGTCGCGCCTCCCGCTCGATCCGCGCATCCGGACGCGATGTTGTCCGGGCGGCAGGCGCATCGGCGGATCCGGTCGTGGTCTGGGTCAGCATGGTGGCAGTCACCTCCGTGAAGTCGATTCCATCGGCACGGGCAGCGGCGAAGGCACGCCCCATTGTCTCGATCGCCTCATCCACCAGCGGATCGTCGCGCCAGCTTTCTATCCGGCGCACCTGTCTGAGGATCGTCGAGGCATGGCAGCCCCGCGCCCGGGCGATCGCCCGGATGCCGAGACCGCCCACGGTATGCGCGAGGTAAGCAAGCGTCGGTTCGGGCAACCAATCGGGAAGTGATGTCTTCATGGGGAATCTCGGGGCTTCGGAGCATGCCGCCGCAGCGGCGATCGGGGAGGAACTTACCAGCACCACTACTCGCCTTACGAAAACTTTCTGAAAACTTCTCTTAAAGTTGAATGGTTGATGGTTTCTTAAACTGATGGATATCATGGATTATTCTGAAATTGCGGAGGATAGCCGAGCGAACTATACACGCTCTGGTTGTGCAACAGGTTCCTGCCGGCGGCATGCTGCGTTCAGTCACAGCAACGCAGGAAGCGACCGCCATGAGCGAAACCGCCACCGACCTCGCCGCCATCCGCAGACCTGGAATCCTGATCCGTGCCGCCTGCGTCGGCGTCACCGAGTACCATCGCGATCGCGACTTGAAGCGGCTCCTGCGCATCGGCAAGACTGCGCGTTCCGACCGCACGCTTGCCATCCTGATTGCTGAGGAGAGCCGGCTCGAAAGCGAGCGCACATCCGGGGGGGCGACCTATTCGATCCAGCGCCATGTCGCGATCCTCACCGCCTTGATCGTGGAAGCCCGCGCGCAGTTGGTGCTTCACTAACGCATCACGCCAGTTCCAGGGGGTGCGCCGCCGCCCGACTTGTCAGGGCCTTGCGCGCCCTGCATGCAGCTCGTAAGTGCTCGCGGATGACGCTCCCCTCGCACCAGCGCCTGCTGATCGTCGACTACGGCAGCCAGGTCACGCAGCTGATCGCCCGCCGCCTGCGCGAGGCCTCGATCTACTGCGAAATCCATCCCTTCACTGCCGTCACCGCGGATTTCCTCGCCGAATTCCGCCCGCAGGCGGTGATCCTTTCCGGAGGTCCGGCGAGCGTCACCGATCCTGCGCGCCCGCGCGCGCCCGAGGCCCTCTTCGCCCTCGGCGTGCCCGTTCTCGGCATCTGCTACGGCCAGCAACTGATGATGGCCGAACTCGGCGGGCGGGTCGAATCAGGACACCACCGCGAGTTCGGCCGCGCCTTCGTGAGCCCGGTCGGCCATGGCGGTCACCCGATCTTCGACGGCCTGTTCGCGGACGGCCGCGAGGAAGTCTGGATGAGCCACGGCG
>CAYMOD010000375.1:0-2294 GCA_964391945.1 uncultured Rhodobacterales bacterium
ATACCCAGGACGCGACGCCGCTGACGCTCGGGCAGGAATTCGGCGGCTATGCCTTCCAGGTCGAGCAGGCGATCAAGCGGGTGACGGCGGCGCTCCACAATATCTATCCGCTCGCGCAGGGGGGGACCGCGGTCGGGACCGGCCTCAACACCAGGGCGGGATTTGCCGAAGCCGTGGCGGCGAAGGTGGCCGAGATCACCCGCCTCCCCTTCGTCACCGCGCCCAACAAGTTCGAGGCGCTCGCCGCCCACGACGCGCTCGTCGAGATGTCGGGGGCGCTGAAGACGGTGGCGGCCTCGCTCTTCAAGATCGCCAACGACATCCGCTTCCTCGGCTCCGGCCCGCGCTGCGGCCTTGGCGAGCTGATCCTGCCGGAGAACGAGCCCGGCTCCTCGATCATGCCCGGCAAGGTCAACCCGACCCAGGCCGAGGCGCTGACGATGGTCTGCGCGCATGTGATGGGAAACGATGCCGCGGTGGGATTCGCCGGCTCGCAGGGACATTTCGAGCTCAACGTCTACAAGCCGATGATGGCCTATAACGTGCTGCAGTCGCTGCAGCTCCTCGGCGATGCCTCGGCGGCCTTCACCGACAACATGGTCGCCGGCATCGAGGCCGACGAGGAGCGGATCTCGAAACTGATGTGGGAGAGTTTGATGCTCGTCACCGCGCTCGCCCCGGAGATCGGCTACGACAACGCGACGAAGGTCGCCAAGACCGCGCACAGGAACGGTACCACGCTGAAGGAGGAGGCGATCCGCCTCGGCTTCTGCGACGCCGAAACCTTCGACAGGGTGGTGCGGCCGGAAGCGATGATCGGGCCGAAGGACTAGGACCATGCGCTGGCGGGGGCGGCGAACGAGTTCGAATGTCGAGGACCGCCGCGGCGGGCGCGTCGTCTTCGGCGGGCGCGGCGGTCGGCGGGTGGGCGCGCGGGGGGCCGGGATCGGCGGGGCTGGCCTCGTGATCGTGCTCCTGCTCGGGCTGTTCTTCGGGGTGGATGTGACGCCGCTGCTCGATCCGGGCGGGGGTACGGTGACGACGCAGGCGCCCTCCGGCCCGAACCGGATCGACGACGAGACGGAGGAGTTCGTCTCGGTGGTGCTGGCCGAGACCGAGGAGGTCTGGGGCCGGATCTTCGCGGATGCCGGCGCGGAATATGTCGAGCCGACGCTCGTCCTCTATTCGGGCGTGACCACGTCAGCCTGTGGTACGGCGCAATCGGCGGTGGGGCCGTTCTACTGCCCGGCCGACCGGCGGATCTTCCTCGACACCGACTTCTTCCGGGTGATGGAGGAGCGGCTTGGCGGCGGAGGCGATTTCGCGGCGGCCTATGTGCTCGCGCACGAGGTCGGCCATCACGTGCAGCAGGAGATCGGCACGCTCGGGGAGGCGAATGAACTGCAGGCGCAGATGCCCGAGGCCGAGGCGAATGCGGTGTCGGTGAGGATCGAGCTCCAGGCCGATTGCTACGCGGCGCTCTGGGCGCGGGCGGCGCGGGAGCGGCTGGCGATCGACCGGAGCGACATCGAGGAGGCACTGGCCACGGCGGCCGCGATCGGGGACGACGCCCTCCAGATGCAGAGCCGGGGCGTGGTGGTGCCCGACAGCTTCACCCATGGCACGAGCGAGCAGCGCCAGCGCTGGTTCATCCGCGGTTTCGAGAGCGGCGATCCGGCCGAATGCGACACCTTTGCAGTGGAATCCCCATGATGGAGGCGAGCTGATGGCGAAGGTGGTGAACCTGCGGACGGCGCGGAAGCAGCAAAAGCGCGACGCGGCGCGGCGGGAAGCGGCGGCAACTTCGGCCCGGTCGGGCGAAAGCAGGGCCGAGCGGCAAGGGCGCGAGGCGGAGGCCGAACGCGCCTCCCGCCGCCACGAGGGGCACCGGCGGGAGGAATGAACCCGCCCGTGGGCGGAGGCGCTGCGAATCAGGGACCGGACGATCGATGGCAGGACGGCCGGAGAAACATTCGCTGACGCTCAGGGGGCATCGGACCTCGGTCTCGCTCGAGGCGGAGTTCTGGGCGGCCTTCCGCGAGATTGCCGCCGCCGAGGGCAAGGCCGTCAACGAGCTTGCCGCGGAAATCGACGCGTCGCGCGGCACGGAGGCAGGGCTCGCGGGGGCAATCCGCGTCCACGTGCTCCGCTGGTACCGCGCACGCGCGGATGGCTAGCAGGAAAGGCGTTCGGGGACGCGCAGAAGGGCGTGGCGAGGCGTCGCGGCTGGCTGACGGCGCCCTGCGTGTGCCCCCGCGCGACGTTCGCCGGGCGTGTCCGCCATTTCGGGAGGC
>CAYMOD010000376.1:0-2292 GCA_964391945.1 uncultured Rhodobacterales bacterium
GGGGTGCTGAACTACGTCCGCGAGAACCCGCCTCCCTTCCGCCTCCTGCCGTTCGTCAACCTCCGCCTGCGGGGTTGAGGCCGGTGGACGCGCCGCCCGCGACCGGCGGGGAGCCGGTCCGCGTCTTCGTCTACGGGACGCTGCGCGGCGGCGGCCCGGCGAACGGGCTCCTCGCGGGCTTCAGGCGGATCGGCGGGGCCGTGGTCCGGGGGGTGCTCCACGACGTGGGCGGCCGCTACCCTGCGCTCGTGGCGGAGGGGGAGGGGGTGGTCCACGGCGAGCTGTGGGAGGGACCCGGGGAGTCGCTCCCGGCGCTCGACGCGTACGAGGGGGTGGCGCGGGGCCTCTTCCGGCGGGTCCGGCTGGTGGCCGACGGGGGCGAGTGCTGGGGCTACGTGGCGGGCCCCGCGCTCGCCGGCAGGCTCGGCCCCGCGTCCGTCGTGGCGGGCGGGCGCTGGGAGGGCGGGGGCGGGTGAGCCCCGCGAGGGGTCAGCCGCCGGGGTCCGCCGCGGCTCCGTCCGGGGCGGTGCCGGTTCGGCAGATCGTGGTCCGGTACGCTTCGGCCGGCGCGTTGGGCTTGACGCGGACCGACTTGGCCGGGATCCCGACGTTGACGTGCCAGGGCCGCACGTCGCGGGTGGCCAGCGCCATCGCCCCCACCATGGCGTTCTCCCCCACCCGGGTGCCGGCGAGCACGGTGGCGTGGTAGGTGATCCGCACCCCGTCGCCGATCACGGTGGGCGCGTTGGTGACGTCCACCTGGTCCACGATCGAGTGGGTGTGGGAGTAGACGTTGGCGTAGTCCGAGATCGACACGCGGTCGCCGAGCACGATTCCGCCGCGGTCGTCCAGCAGGACGTTGCGGTGCACCACCACGTCGTCGCCGACCTCCAGGTTGTAGCCGAAGGAGAACTCGACGTTGTGGAAGCACTTGAAGTTCTTCCCGACCCGCCTGAGGATGTGGGGGGCGAGGGTGCGGCGGAAGCGGACGCCGAGGTGGATGTCGCCGCCGAGGGGGGAGCGGTCGAACATCTGCCACATCCAGATCAGCGGCTTGCGCTCGTTGAACCGCTCGACATCGACCTCGGCGTAGTATTCGGGCTCGAGGGTGATGTTGCGGGCGTCCATGTGGGCGAGCGCCACACGGGTCGTGAGGGGAAGGGAAGCCGGATCCGTCCCCGCGAGACCGGGGTAGAAAAGGCCGATCAGAACACGCTGACAGAGCTCCCATCGGTCGTCCCCGCGCTCGAGCGCTTCGCGGATCTCCTCCAGCCAGCTATCGTAGAGATCGACCGCGGTAGCCGCTGGTTCGAGCGGGCGGAGAGGACGGATGACCATTTGGGGTTCTGTCGGCATGTTCTTCCAGACTGCGAGAGAGCCGGAAAAGTAGGGCGAGCGCCGGGGTGGCGTCAAACAGCCCAGCCGGTACACATACGACCGCTTCACAGGACGGTGCGGCGGCCGCCGAGCCACAGGATGCCACGATGCACGACATGCTGAGAGAGCGCCTCTGGCGCAACCTGGAAGCCCTGCCCGACGAGCGCCTCTACCAGGTGCTGGACTACGTCGAATTCCTCACCTCGAAGTACGCGCGCGAGAATGTACGCGAGCCTTCGTCGCTGCGCCGCTTCGGCGAGCGTCTGGAGGATCGGATGCGGATGAATGGCGTCGGCCTCACCGCGATTCGGGGGACACTCGAGGCGATGGGAACCGCCGACCGGCTCATGTCGGACCTCACGCAGGCGGGCAAGTCCCTCTTCCGGGAGGTCGAGGCGGGGCTCAAGACGCCCGCGCCGCGAGACGCCACGGAGGTCCGCAATCTGCCACCGACGAAGGAATCGGGGGAGTAGTCTGCTCGTAGCGCGCAGCGGTTCGGCCGCCCTCGGCTTCCACTGTTCAGCCGGACGCTTGACCGCTTGACCGGTCGCTCCTAATTTTTCGTATGGAGCACGTTATTCAGCTACGAGACGAAGAAGCCCGTCGCCCCTCGAACCGCGCATGCCGCGCGCGAGGGATCGGCGGGCTCGCCGCTTAACAGGAGGTCGTATGATCCGGTCGGAGAACTACCCACCCCGGATTGTCGGTGAAGGGCTCACTTTCGACGACGTACTGCTCGTACCCGGGCACTCGACCGTACACCCGAGCCATACACGGATCGAGACCTCGCTCACACGGGAGATCACCCTCCCCATTCCCCTCCTCTCGGCCGCCATGGATACGGTGACCGAGTCGCGGATGGCGATCGCCATCGCCCGCGAACGAGGCCTCGGGATCAACCACAAGAAAAAGTCG
>CAYMOD010000377.1:0-2288 GCA_964391945.1 uncultured Rhodobacterales bacterium
ATCTTCGGGTTCATGCACAGCGCGCGGGCGATGGCGACGCGCTGCTGCTGGCCGCCGGAAAGCTGGGCCGGGTATTTGTCGGCCTGCTCGGGGATGCGCACGCGCTCGAGGTAGCGGCGCGCGGTCGCCTCCGCCTCGCCGCGACTGACTTTGCGCACCTTCATCGGCGCGAGCGTGCAGTTCTGGAGCACGGTGAGATGCGGGAAGAGGTTGAACTGCTGGAAGACCATGCCGACCTCGCGGCGGATCTTCTCGACATTCTTCGCGCCCGCCGTGAGCTCGATGCCGTCGACGAAGATCCGGCCCTTCTGCACCACCTCGAGCTGGTTGATGCAGCGGATCAGCGTCGATTTGCCCGAACCCGAGGGGCCGCAGATCACGATCCGCTCGCCCCGGCTGACGGTGAGGTCGATCCCCTTCAGGGCCTGGAAGGCGCCGAACCACTTGTCGACGCCCTCCATCCGCACGGCCTCGGTGCCGGCTGCCGTCACTCCTGCACCGTCGCGCCCGATCGCGCGACGAATTCCGGCAGCGGCGCGCCGATCCATTTCTCGTGGAAGGCGTCGAGCTCGCCGCTTTCCTTCTTCCGGGCGATGAAGTCGTTGAGATAGGCCATCATCTCCTCGGCGCCGGGGCGGGTGGCGATGCCCTGGCTCTGCTGCTGGAGCGAGAACTTGACGTCGTAGCGGCCGGGCTGGGCCGCCTCGATCTGCGCCACGACCACGTTCGAGGCCCCCATCAGCGGCGTCTGGCCGGAGAGGAGCGCCTGCACCGCGGAAGCGTCGTCGTCGAACCGCTGGATGGTGGCGCCGGCGGGAGCGACCTCGGTGATCGCGGTGTCCTGGGTCGAAGCGCGGGCAACGGCGATCGCGTGGCCGGCGAGATCCTCGGGACCGTTCACCTCGAGATCCGCGTCCCCGAAGACGAAGATCTCGATCCCCGCGTAGGGATCGGAGAAATCGACCTGCTCGGCACGCTCGGGCGTGATGCCGAGCGAGGCGACGAGGATGTCGACCTGGCCGGAGAGAAGATAGGGGATGCGGTTCGGGCCGGTGACGGGAACGATGTTCAGTCCGACGCCGAGATCCTCGGCGAGGAGCCGCGCCACGTCGGCATCGTAGCCGTCGGGCTCGCCCTCGGTGTTGATGAGCCCGAAGGGCGGGAAATCGACCAGCATGCCGATGTTGATCCTTCCCTGCTCCCGGATCCCTTCGGGCGTCTGCGCGGGGGCAACGATGGCGATTCCAGCCGCGAGCGCGATCCCGGCTGCGATACGTGCGATCATGGTTTTCCTCCCGTATTTTCTCTTTGTCTCGTTCCGACTTTGCGTCGTTCCCTCCTAGCGTCGCCCGATCGCCGCGAAGCGCCGCTCCATCCGCCGGGCATAGAGCGACAGCGGCCAGCAGAGGGCAAAATAAGCGACTGCGACCAGTCCGAACACCGTGAACGGCTGGAAGGTTGCGTTGTTGATGATCTGGCCGGCGCGCGTCAGCTCGACGAAGCCGATGATGGAGGCAAGCGACGTGCCCTTGATCAACTGGACGAGGAAACCCACCGTCGGCGCCACCGCGATCCGCGCCGCCTGCGGCAGGATGACCGAGCGCATCCGGTCGACATACCCGAGGCCGAGCGCCCACGAAGCCTCGGACTGGCCCGCGGGCACCGCCTCGATACAGCCGCGCCAGATCTCGCCGAGGAAGGCGCTGGCGTGGAGGGTGAGCGCGAGCGCGGCCGCGGTCCACGGATTGATCCCGTAGCCGGTGATGCTGAGCCCGAAATAGACGAGGAAGAGCTGCATGAGCAGCGGCGTGCCCTGGAAGATGCGGATGAAGCCGAACGCGAGGTAGCGGGGGAGCCCCGCCCGGGCGGTGCGGGCGAGCGCGACAAGAAGCCCGCCAAGCACGCCGCCGAGGAAGGCGACGGCCGAGAGCGCGAGCGTCCAGCGGATCGCGAGGAGGATGAACAGCGCCTCGTCGGGACCGAAGGGCCGGATCATCGTCAGCGCGCCAGCGGATAGGCGAAGGCGGTTCGCCCGATGACGCTGAAGAGCGTCGAGAACCCGATCGAGAGCACGAAATAGACGCCCGTGATGATGAGATAGACCTCGAACGAGGCGAAGGTGCGGGCGTTGATGTCGTTGCCCGCCGCGGTGAGATCGGTGGCCGAGATCACCGAGACGACGCTCGAGGTCAGCATCAGGTAGATGAACTGGCTCGTCAGCGCCGGGTAGATGGTCCGGAACGCCGGTTTCATGATGACATGGCGGAAGATCTGCGCCCGGCCGAGGC
>CAYMOD010000378.1:0-2285 GCA_964391945.1 uncultured Rhodobacterales bacterium
CGTCAGCGGTCATTACGGCGGCTGGGAGGCGACACGCGCCTGGCTCAAGGAACGGGGCCGCCCCACCGCCACCATCTATCGGCCGCTCCGCGATCCCCGGCTCGATGCCTTCTACCGCGAGAGCGTCGCCTATACCGGCAGCCCGATGCTCGCGAAGGACCGGCTCGCGGTGCGCACGCTGGTCAGGCACCTCGCGCGCGGCGGTTTCGTCGCCCTCCTCGTCGACCAGTACGAAGGCAACGCCCCCGCGCTCGACTTCCTCGGCAAGCCGGCGCCGACCACCCTCGTCCCGGCCGAACTCGCGCGGAAATTCCGCGTTCCCCTGATCCCCGCCTTCGCCACCCGCCGCAAGGACGGTCGCATCGACATCTT
Source organism: uncultured Rhodobacterales bacterium (assembly GCA_964391945.1). Classification (GTDB taxonomy): domain Bacteria; phylum Pseudomonadota; class Alphaproteobacteria; order Rhodobacterales; family Rhodobacteraceae; genus Amaricoccus. The sequence goes on from CAYMOD010000378.1 coordinate 373, forward strand.
CTTCGATACGCCGGTCACCGGCGACAGCGCCCGGGCGATGATGCAGGGCGTGAACGACAGCCTCGCCGCCCAGGTCCCCGCCCATCCCGGCCAGTATTACTGGCTCCACCGCCGCTGGGCGAAGGACCTCCCCGGCTTCCGCAACGGCGACCGCCCGCAACCCCGCCGCAAGCCGTCCGGCTGATACCGGCACACTCCGCCATCCGGTCGCGCCGCTCATCTTGTAGTTGATCAGAACGGAAGCTGGCAAATAGCGCCCGCCCGCAAGCACGGGGCGCAGCCTCCGCCCGGACCGGGCCTGCCTGTCGGAAGCCCCCTCAGGGCAGCCGCGCGCCCCCCAGCATCGCGCCGTTGCCCGGTTTCTGCACCAGCACCGCCACATGCTCGCCGAGCGGCGCCTCGTAGTGCAGCTCGACCGGCGAGGCTCCATCCCAGAGCGCGAATGTGGACCACCGCGTCACCACATTCGTGAAGACGTGGTGATAGCCGTCGTTCTCGCCGCCCTCGACGGTCATCGGCTCCTCGGGCACGTATTCGATGACATGCACTTCGGCGAGGCCAACCGGCCCGTCGCTCAGTGAAAGTGCGATCTCCAGCGCGCCATCATCGCGGCTCAGCACCACCGCGACCGGGGCCGGTTCATCGCCATGCGCCTCGATCCGGCCGAGGATGGCCGCCTCCTCGTGACCCTTCAGGATGTCCTCGCCCTGCACGATCATCTGCGGCGTGTAGATCGTGCGCTCCTGATGGGCGCGGGCATAGCCCCGCTGCCGGTTGGTGTGTTCGGGCTTCCCGAACGGATCCTTCCAGCCGAGATAATCCCAGTAATCGACATGGAGCGCCAGCGCGATCACTCCGGGCATCCGTGCGAGATCCGAAAAGACCGCGTCCGCCGGCGGACAAGTGGAACAACCCTGGCTGGTGAAGAACTCCACCACCACCGGCGTCCCGGCCCAGCCCGGCTGCGCTCCCCCTGCGAGCGTGACCGCCAGTCCAATACCGCCGAGCGATGCCAGCCAACGCATCCGGTTCCCCCCACTTGCTCCCTTGCAGCATTAGTGGCCGGGCCGGGGGGGAGCCAGTCAACCCTTCGAGAGAAAGAGCTACCAGCGCCGTGTCGATCGGAAATAATCGCGCGCCGCCTCGCCGAACGCCGCCGCGAGCGCCGCTTCCTCGCCCCGCACGAAACGCCGGTCGATGACCCAGCCGAGCAGGAGCGCCGGCACCACCGCCGACAGCGCCCCCAGCATCAGCCCGTAGCCGAGGACGATCAGCACGAGGCCGGTATAGATCGGGTTGCGGTTGATCCGGTACGGCCCCTCGACGATCAGCGCCGTCGGCTGCTCGCCCGGCATGATCGTCGTCCGCTTGCGCCGGAACCACGAGGTCGACCAGCCGATGAGCGCGAGGCCAGCGAGCAGCACCGGCACGCCGGGCCAGGACGGCACGCGCGCCACCGGAACCGTGAACGCGAGCAGCGTCGCGAGCGCCGCCGCCCCGAAACCCCAGACCGGCGGCAGGTCGGGAAACCGCTTCACTGCCATCCTCTCCCGGACTGTCCCATCACCATCCCTCCTCACGCTACAGCTTCCCTGAAACGCCCCCTTCCGGCAAGAAACCTGGAGAGCAATGTCCGGGGGATGCGGGGATGGGCCAAGCGCCCGCCAGCGCAAGAACGCTTGCGCGATCCGCGCATCGAGTGGCACGAACGGGCGCCTCCCGCCATCACCACTGCCGATCCGGCCGAACGGAGCCCATCGCCCACCCGCGCCCACCGCGCGTTTCCGGCCGGCTGGAAACGAGCCAGAGATTCGGCCCTGAACGAGGCCACTGCCTGGCAACGGCGAGGTCAGACCCGGCCGGTCCTCCCTCCATCCCCATCCGGCATCAACGAACAGGGAGGTCTATTCACG
>CAYMOD010000379.1:0-2283 GCA_964391945.1 uncultured Rhodobacterales bacterium
GAAGCGCTGCAACGCCGCTTCGAGCGGGAATTCTGGTGCGAGGAGATCCAGAGCTACGCCCTCGCCCTCGACGGCGAGAAACGCCCGTGCCGGGTGCGCGCGTCGAACGCGGGCCATGCCCTCTGGACCGGCATCGCCAGCCCCGAACACGCCGCCCGCCTCGCGCGCACGCTGCTGTCGGCGGATTCATTCTCGGGCTGGGGGGTGCGGACGCTTGCCGCCGGCGAGGCCCGCTACAACCCGATGTCCTATCACAATGGCTCGGTCTGGCCGCACGACAACGCGCTGATCGCGCTCGGCCTTGCCCGCTACGGGTTCAAGGCCGAGGCCGCGCGCATCTTCGAGGCGCTCTTTCAGGCGTCGGTCTATATCGAGCTGCGCCGCCTGCCGGAGCTTTTCTGCGGATTCGCGCGGCTCCGGAGCCAGGGACCGACCTTCTATCCGGTCGCCTGCATTCCGCAGGCCTGGGCGGCGGCGGCGCCGATCGCGATGATCCAGGCCTGCCTCGGCCTCACCTTTGATGTGGCCGGCAACCGGGTCGCGCTCGAGGAACCGGTGCTGCCGCCCTTCCTCGACGAGATCCTGCTCCGGAACGTCCGCCTCGGAGGGGGCAGCCTCGATATCCTCGTGCGCCGCGCGGGCAGCGGGGTCACCACCTCCGCGCTGCGGCGGGAAGGGGGTGTCGGGCTGCTCGTCACCTGCTGAGGCGGGTTTCAGCCCCTGCCTTCACAGCCGCGAGCGGCCATCAGCCACGCCGGAAAACAAAAAACCCCGCGTGAGGCGGGGTTTTCCTGGCCGTCGTGGCGCCGGGCTCAGCCCTGACGCGCCTTGAACCGGCGCTGGGTCTTGTTGATGACATAGACCCGCCCCTTGCGGCGCACGACACGGCAGTCGCGATGGCGCGCCTTGAGGGAGCGAAGCGAATTGACGACCTTCATGGCCTCTCTCCTTGCCTTTCGACGCGGCTCGCGCCGCCTTCGGAATACGACCCGCACGAGAGCGGGGATCGGAACATGCCCCGCGGACGGGGGGGAATGGTGGGCGTACCTGGGATCGAACCAGGGACCCCTTCGATGTCAACGAAGTGCTCTCCCGCTGAGCTATACGCCCTTGTGCGCGGCGACTTGTCGTCACCGGGCCGACGCCTTCCTATATGGGGGCATGAGAGATGGTTCAAGGCCTTTCGCACGCTTTGTGTGCCGGGCTATGGTTGAGGATCCTGCAGGTGTGGGAGGAAGATGAGTAACACGGTTTACAGGCTGTGCCTGCCCGAGGTTCCGACCTCATGCACCGTCTTCAATTCCCCGCACAGCGGCCGGAACTATCCGGAGAGCCTTCGCGCCAGTTCCCGCCTGAGCTGGCGGCAACTGCGTTCGTCGGAGGATGCTTTCGTCGACGACCTGTTCGCCTCGGCGCCCGAGCTCGGGGCGCCGCTCCTCAGCGCCTGCGTGCCCCGGGCCTGCGTCGATCTCAACCGTGCCGCGGACGAACTCGACCCCGCCCTCATCATGGGGACCTTGCGGCGTACCACCAGCCCGCGCATCGCCGCGGGCCTCGGCGTGATCCCGCGTGTCGTCGCGGAAGGCAGGGCCATCATCGAGGGCAAGCTTTCCATCGCCGAAGCGGAGCAGAGGCTCGCCACCTACTACCACCCCTACCATGACCGGCTTGATCAGCTTCTCGCCGATCAGCGCGCCCTCTTCGGTCAGACGATCCTCCTCGACTGCCATTCGATGCCGCACGACGCAGTCACCTCGGCCCCATCGGTCCGAGGCCGCCGTCCCAATGTCGTCCTCGGCGACCGGTTCGGCGCCGCCTGCGACCGCTGGCTGATCGACGCCGCGACCGAAGCCTTCCGGGACGCAGGCTTCATCGTCGTGCGCAACGCTCCCTTCGCCGGCGGCTACATCACCCAGCGGTACGGGCGCCCGCGCGAGCGGATCCACGCCCTCCAGATCGAGATCGACCGATCCCTCTACATGGACGAGGCCCGGATCGAGCCCAACGCGGATTTCGACACCGTGAAAGCCCTGATCCGGCGCGTGGTCGCGGTCCTTGCCGAGCTCGGCGCCCAGCCGCTTTCTGTCGCCGCCGAATAAAAAAAAGGCCGTGCAAAACAATGCACGGCCAAGTCTAGGGAGGAAACGCCCGTAGGGCGTGTGTGATGCACCGCATCACGCCCCATACTTATGCCGCATTGCAGCAAAGTCAACGCCGCCCACCGCAGAATCCGCCATACGATTATCATATGTGGCCGGGAGAAGCCCTGGCTGCCTGTTTCTG
>CAYMOD010000380.1:0-2277 GCA_964391945.1 uncultured Rhodobacterales bacterium
CACGAGCCGCCGTAGCCGGCGCCGGGATAGATGAAATGGTAACCGATCCGCACGTCGGAGCCGATGCCTTGGCGAACCATCTCGACATCAGCGCCGAGCCGCTCGGCAAGACCGGCGATCTCGTTCATGAAGGAGATCTTGGTCGCGAGCATGCAGTTGGCGGCGTATTTCGTCAGCTCTGCCGAGCGCACATCCATGACGATGATCTTGTCATGGTTGCGGTTGAAGGGGGCGTAGACCTCGCGCAGGAGATCCTCGGCCTCGGAGGATTCCGTGCCGATGACAATGCGGTCGGGCCGCATGCAGTCGGCGACGGCCGCACCCTCCTTGAGGAATTCCGGGTTGGAGACGACGTCGAAGGCGATCCCGGTGCTGCGGGCCTTGAGCACTTCTCCGAGGCGGGCGCGGACCTTGTCGGCGGTGCCGACGGGAACGGTGGACTTGGTGACCACCGTCCTCGGCTCTTCCATGTGCTCGGCGATGGTGGTGGCGACCGCGAGCACGTACTGGAGGTCGGCCGAGCCGTCCTCGTCGGGCGGCGTGCCAACGGCGATGAACTGGATGCGGCCATGGGCGACGCCCCGCGCAGCGTCCGTCGTGAAATCGAGCCTGCCCTCGGCGTGGTTCCGCTTGACGATCTCCTCGAGACCGGGCTCGTAGATCGGAATGATGCCTTCCTTGAGGCGGGCGACCTTGGCCACGTCAATGTCGACGCAGAGCACGTTGTGGCCGACATCGGCAAGCACCGCGCCCTGGACGAGGCCGACATAGCCTGTGCCGAAAACCGTGATCTTCATGGGATGTCCCTGCGCAATGATCCTCTCGGTCCCCGCCGGCAACGGGGAATTCCGATCCTCGCTTTAGGCGGGCGTAGCCGGCATGACAAGCGAAGGGCGTGTGTATGGCGGACCCCGGAATCCGGAGAGCCATGAAGCGCCCACGCGTGAAAATTTCCTCAAGATATTGATTGCAAATGATAAGTAAAACCTACCTGTTCATTAATAATCAACCATCCTGACGCTGTCGCATCCGCTCACGGGGCCGGCGGCTGTCCGGCCTTGGCGATCCGGAGGAGGTAGCGGCCGTATTCGGTCTTGAGATAGGGCTCGGCCAGTGCCCGGAGCGCACCCGCATTGATCCACCCCTGGGCGAAGGCAATCTCTTCGGGGCAGCCCACCTTCAGGTTCTGCCGCTCCTCGATGGTGCGCACGAAGTTGCCGGCCTCGAGCAGGCTTCCGTGCGTGCCGGTGTCGAGCCAAGCGAAGCCGCGGCCCATGCGCTCGACCGAGAGCAGCCCTTCGGCGCGGTACATGTTGAGAAGATCGGTGATCTCGAACTCGCCGCGGGCCGAGGGGCGCACGGCGCGGGCGCGTTCGGGGGCGGTGCCGTCGAGCACGTAGAGGCCGGTGACGGCAAAGGCCGATTTCGGGACGCGCGGCTTCTCCTCGATCGAGGTGACTTGGCCCGACGGGTCGAAAGCGACGACGCCGTAGCGCTCGGGGTCGCCCACCTGGTAGCCGAAGACGGTGCCGCCCGCCTCGCGGGCGCCGGCGGCCGCGAGGAGTTCGGGGAGGCCGTGGCCAAAGAAGATGTTGTCGCCGAGGACCATGGTCGAGCCCTCGCCAGCGAGGAAGTCTTCGGCGAGGAGATAGGCTTGGGCGAGGCCCTCGGGTTGCGGCTGGACGAGATAGGTAAACGCCATACCCCATTGCCCGCCGTCGCCGAGCAGGCGGCGGAACTGGTCCTGGTCGGCCGGGGTGGTGACAATCGCCACCTCGCGGATGCCGGCCAGCATCAGCACCGAGAGGGGATAGTAGATCATCGGCTTGTCGTAGATGGGCAGGAGCTGCTTGGAGATCGAATGGGTGATCGGGTGCAGCCGCGTCCCCGAGCCGCCAGCGAGGATGATGCCGCGGCGCGCGCTCCGGTTCGGGATCGGGGTCATGCGAGCTCCTGAAGAACGTCGGCGAGGCCGGCGCGCCAGTCGGGCGCCTCGATGCCGTAGGCGTCGCAGATGCGGCTGCAATCGAGCACGGAGTTGAATGGCCGCACCGCGGGCAGGGGATATTCGCTGGTCGGGATACGCTCGATCCGAGGGGAATTGCCGCCCCGGATCGCGAAGATGGTTTCGGCAAATTCCGCCCAAGAAACGGGGGGCGTGCCGGCGAAATGGAAGAGGCCGGTAGTGCCCTGCCTCGCGGCAAGGGTTTCGGCCATGGTCAGGAGTGCCGCGGCGATCGCGCGCGCCGGAGTCGGGCCACCGATCTGGTCATCGAC
>CAYMOD010000381.1:0-2265 GCA_964391945.1 uncultured Rhodobacterales bacterium
CATGACGCGGGCGACCGGCCCTGCCGCGAGCGTCGTCGCGCGCCACTACCTGCCCGGCGGGCGCGAGAATGGCGGCGGTATCGGGAGGCTCGTCGGTTATGTCGCGGATGCCGCAGCCCCCGAAGAGATCCATCTCGTCACCGACACGCGCGGGCGGCGGTGGTCGCTTCCGGCGTCGCTGGTCTTCCTCGTCCTCGCCCTTCTCGCCATGACCCGGGACCGGTTTGCCGCACCGGCGCGCATCCATCACATCCACGTCGCGGGGCGGGGCAGCACCCTGCGCAAGCTGATCCTCACCGGGTTCGCGCGGGCGATCGGCTGCCTGCACATCCTTCACCTCCACGACTACGACTATGCGACCGACTTCATGCTCCGGCCGGAATGGCAGCGGCGCCTGATCCGCCGGATGTTCCGCGGGGCCGCCCGCGTGGTCGTGCTCGGGCGGCGGGACATGCAGACCGCGGCAGGTCTGCTCAAGGTACCGGCGGACAGGCTCGTGATCCTGAGGAACTGCGTGCCCGATCCCGGCGGACGGCAGATGCGGGAGCGCAAGAGTCCGAACCTCCTCTTCCTCGGCACGCTCGGGGCGCGCAAGGGGGTCCCGGAGCTCCTGTCGGCGCTCTCGAGCCCGAGACTTTCGCAATCGGAATGGCAGGCGACACTCGCGGGTGACGGAGCCGTGGAGGATTATCGGCACGAGGCCGCGGCACTCGGGCTTGCGGAGCGGGTCGTCATGCCCGGATGGCTGAACCGGACCGAGACGCGGGCCTTGCTCGGCCGGGCCGACATCCTCGTCCTGCCATCTCATGGCGAAGGGATGGCAATGGCCGTGATCGAGGGGCTTGCCCATGGGCTCGCGGTCATCACCACCCGCGTGGGTGCACATGACGAGGCGATCGAGAACGGCCGAAGCGGGATCTTTGTCCCTGTCGGCGATCCTGATGCGCTTGCTTCCGCGATCCAGGGGCTGCTCGATGATCCGGAGCGCCGGGCGCGCCTCGGCGCCGGGGCCCGGGCCCGGTACCTCGAGCAGTTCAGCATGCCCGCCTACCTGAAAGGATTAGCCGTGCTCTATGCATCTCTTTCACCACTTCGGCCGGCGCTTGCGACGGAGACCCGCCCGACATGAGCCGGCCGGATGACCTCGCGCGGCTGATCCGGAATGCCGCTCCGCAACCGATGTCCGAGGAGGACGAGATCGACCTGTTCGGCATCTTCCGGCTGATGCGCCGGAGACGATGGCTGATGCTTCTGGTCGCCGCGGTGGTCCTCGTCATAGCCCTGCCCCTGATCCTGACGGTGAAGCCGGTCTACATTGCCCATTCGCGGTTGCTGATCGATAATCCCGTCACGAGTGCCTTCACCAGGTCCGATGCGCTGGAGCAGCTCAACCTGACAACGGAAGTCGAGCGGTTGCTGTCACGCGACATGGCCGTGCGTGTGATCGACATGCTGGAAATCGACGCGCTGCCCGAGTTCAATTCGGACCTGCGCGAGCCAACGCCGATCGAGCAGATCGCGCCGTTCTTCCGCCAGACGATATCCCCGGGCATCAGCGCCCTTCTGCCAGCCCTTGTCCCGGCCGGAGCGCCAGACGAGCCAGTAGTACAGGAACCACTCGACGGTGTGCTCCCCAACTATTTCCAGGCGCTCGGCGTTGGCCGGGATCCCAATTCCAACGTGATTCATATCAGCTTCCGCTCCGAGGATCGGGAACTCGCAGCCGCAGTCCCGGCGACCCTGCTGCAGGTCTATCTCGAGACCCGCGAGGCCTCCCGCCGCAGCCGGATCGCGAGGGCCGATGTCTGGCTTGCAGCGCGTGACGATGAGCAGCGCGAACGCGTGACGCGGGCCGAGAACGCGGTGCAGCGCTTTGCCGAAGCCCAGGGTCCCGACCATGCGCGGGTGAGCCCGGCAACCGTCGAACGCCTGAATGCCGAGCGCAGTGAGTACAGCCGGACCAGGGTGCAGCTCGCTGCCAAGCTCGCGATCCTCGAGCGCGGTGGCAACCGCGAGGGATTGCTGGCAACGATCGAGGACGCGGAAGCAATCGAGTTGGCGCGCAACCTGCAGGCCGAGCGGAACCAGCTGGAGCTGCTGCTTCTCATCCATGCTCCGGACAGCCGCCTTGCAAGGGCAATGCGGAACAGGATCGCGCGGATCGAGGCGGCGATCGACTCCGCCATCGAAAGGCATATCCTGTCCCTGAAGAGCGAGATCAGCATCCTCGGTCGATCCCATGCCGAGGTGACGGATGAGCTCAGG
>CAYMOD010000382.1:0-2260 GCA_964391945.1 uncultured Rhodobacterales bacterium
GGTCGACTCGATCCTGATCGACGAGGCGCGCACGCCGCTGATCATCTCCGGCCCGAGCCAGGACCGCTCCGATCTCTACACGAAGATCGACAAGGTCATCCCCACGCTCACTCCCGAACATTACGAGATCGACGAGAAGATGCGCTCCTCGATCCTGACCGAGGACGGGCACGAATTCGTCGAGGCGAAGCTGCGCGAGGCGGGGATCCTCGAGGAGACGGTCGGGCTCTACGATCCTGAATCGACTACGATCGTCCACCATGTCAACCAGGCGCTCCGGGCGCACACGCTCTTCAAGCGCGACAAGGATTATATCGTCCGGAACGACGAGGTGGTACTGATCGACGAGTTCACCGGCCGGATGATGGCCGGGCGGCGGCTCTCGGACGGGCTTCACCAGGCGATCGAGGCCAAGGAAGGCACCCAGATCAAGCCCGAGAACGTGACCCTCGCCTCGATCACCTTCCAGAACTACTTCCGGCTCTACGAGAAGCTTGCCGGCATGACCGGTACTGCGGTGACCGAGGCCGACGAGTTTGCCGAGATCTACAATCTCGGCGTGGTCGAGATCCCGACCAACCTGCCGATCGCCCGCCGCGACGAGGACGATCAGGTTTACCGCACGCCGCGCGAGAAATACGAGGCGATCGCCGAGGAGATCGAGAAGGCAAGCAAGACCGGACAGCCCTGCCTCGTCGGCACCACCTCGATCGAGAAATCCGAGAATCTCTCGGCGATGCTGAAGGCGAAGGGCATCCCGCACAATGTCCTCAACGCCCGCTATCACGAGCAGGAAGCGAAGATCGTCGCCAACGCGGGCGTGCCGGGCGCGGTGACGATCGCGACCAACATGGCCGGACGCGGCACCGACATCCAGCTCGGCGGCAATGTCGAGATGCGGGTCTACGAGGAGGTGGAGAAGGCCGAGGCCGCGGGCGAGCAGGTCGATCCGGTGGCGATCCGGACGCGGGTCGAGGCAGAGGTTGCCGAGGCCAAGAAACGGGCGCTCGAAGCGGGCGGCCTTTTCGTCCTCGGCACCGAACGCCACGAGAGCCGGCGCATCGATAACCAGCTGCGCGGCCGTTCCGGGCGGCAGGGCGATCCGGGGCGGACGCTCTTCTTCCTGTCGCTCGAGGACGACCTGATGCGGATCTTCGGGTCGGACCGGCTCGAGAGCGTGCTTGGCAAGCTCGGGATGAAGGAGGGCGAGGCGATCGTCCACCCCTGGGTCAACAAGGCGCTCGAACGGGCGCAGGGCAAGGTCGAGTCCCGCAACTTCGACATCCGCAAGAACCTGCTGAAATACGACGACGTCATGAACGACCAGCGCAAGGCCATCTTCGGCCAGCGCCGCGAGATCATGGAGGCGGACGACCTCTCCGATACCACGCGCGACATGCGCCACCAACTCGTCGAGGACCTCGTCGCCGAGCACATCCCTGAACGCGCCTATGCCGACCAGTGGGATGTGGAGGGGCTGGCGGGTCAGGTGAAGCATTACTTCGGCATCGACCTGCCGGTAGCGGAATGGGCCGACGAGGAGGGTGTCGACGACGAGATCATCCGCGAGCGGCTGATGCGCGAGACCGACGAGCTGATGGCGGGCAAGGTCGCCCGCTACGGCGCCGAGACGATGCGCTCGATCGAGAAACAGGTGCTCCTGCAGACGATCGACCGGAACTGGCGTGAGCACCTGCTGACGCTCGAACATCTGCGCTCGGTGGTGGGTTTCCGCGGCTATGCCCAGCGCGATCCGCTCAACGAGTACAAGTCGGAGGCATTCCAGCTCTTCGACGGGCTCCTGAACAAGCTCCGGGGCGAGGTGACGCGGATGCTCGCCCATGTCCAGGTCATGACGCCCGAGGAGCAGCAGGCGATGGTCTCCGAGCTTCAGGCCCGCGCCAGGGCGCAGGCCGATCAGCTCGCCGCTGCGAAGGCGCAGCACGCGAAGACGCCGGAGCTCGCGGGCGCGGGTGCGCTGGCACCGGCGGTCTCGCCGGAGCGGCGGGCGGGGGCGGTAATGCCGGCGACCGCGGGCAGGCCGTTGGCAATGTCGGCCTCCTCGGCAGTCGATCCGGACGACCCGGCGACCTGGGCCAATTCCGGCCGCAACGAACCCTGCCCCTGCGGGTCAGGAAAGAAGTACAAGCACTGCCACGGCCGGCTCTGAGGCGGGAAGGCTCTCGGGGGCGGGAGCCGGCGCCGTTGATCGCCGTCGGCCGGAGCCGTCAGCGCGTGGGCAGGTGTTCCGCGAGCCGTA
>CAYMOD010000383.1:0-2242 GCA_964391945.1 uncultured Rhodobacterales bacterium
TGCAGGTGCCGGGCTCCGATTCGTCGGCATTGACCACGAGGTAATGCGGCCGCCCGTCGGATTCCTTCGGCATGAACGACCACTTGAGGCCGGTGGGGAAGCCCGCGCCGCCGCGGCCGCGGAGGCCGGAGGTCTTGACCTCCTCGATGATCTTCTCCCGCCCGCCCGCGAGGATGCCGGCGGTCCCGTCCCAGTGGCCGCGCGCCCGTGCCCCCGCGAGGCTCCGGTCGAGCATCCCGTAGAGGTTGGTGAAGATCCGGTCCTTGTCCGCCAGCATCCCTATCCTCCCTCATCCCGGCGCATCCGCCAGATCCCGATCAGCATGACGAGCGCCCAGAGGAGCACCCCCAGACAGACGAGATCCGCCACGAGCGCAAGCCCCGGCGGCAGTCCCATCACGCCCCCGAGCCGGTTCACCATCATCCAGCCGAGGAAGGCGGCGATGATGACCACGGCGAGCGTCTGCGGCTGCACCGGGCGCCTCACGAGCCGCACCGGGTGCCGTGCTCCTCCGCTCCCGCCGCCTCTCGCCGTCCACGCCCCCGCCATGCCGCGCCTCCCGCCATTCAATCGCTGTCGAGCTTGCGCTGCGCATAGGCGGTGCTGTTACGCTCCGCCAACGCCCGCGCCTGATCGACGAAATCTTCCTTCAGCACGCTCCCCCCGGCCGTGCCGAGCTGCGCCTGCACCCATTCGATCTCGGCCGGGCCCCAATCGGCGATCTGGTCGAAATGGTAGATGCCGAGCGCGTTCAGCTTCTTCTCGAGCTTCTGCCCGACCCCCTTCAGGAGCTTCAGGTCGTCCGGCCGCCCGTCCCGCGGCGCGTCGAGCCGCTGCGGGGCCGCCGCCGGCTCGTCTACATCCTTCTCCGCGGTAACCTCGCCCTGCGCCGGCGCGACTTCCTGCGCCTCCGCGCGCGGTATCGGCGGCGCCGGCTCCTCGCCGGTGATCCGCTTCACCGTGTCGCCGAGCGCGAGGGCAAGCTCCACCGAGGCATTCGCCGCATGGCCCCCCCGGGTCTCGCCGAGGCTCGTCAGCCCGCCGATCGGCTCCGAGGCGAACCGCCCGTTCTGCGGTCCGGGCCGCGGCACTTCGCCGCGCCGCAGCGCATCGAGGATCGCCTCGAACCGCTCGGCCGTCAGATCCTCGTAGTAATCCTTGCCGATCAGCGCCATCGGCGCGTTTGAACAGGCGCCGAGGCATTCGACCTCCTCCCAGGACAGCTTCCCGTCCTCGGAGACCGCATAGGGTTCGGGCCCGATCACCCGCTCGCAGACCGCGATCAGGTCCTCGGCCCCGCAGAGCATGCACGAGGTGGTGCCGCAGACATGCACATGCGCGACCGAGCCCCGCGGCCCGAGCTGGAACTGGAAATAGAAGGTCGCGACCTCGAGCACGCGGATATAGGCCATGCCGAGCATGCCGGCGACATGCTCGATCGCCGGTTTCGAGATCCAGCCCTCCTGCTCCTGCACGCGCATGAGGATCGGGATCACCGCGCTCGCCTGCCGGCCTTCGGGATATTTGGCGACCTGCCGCTCCGCCCATTCGCGGTTCGCGTCCGTGAAGGCGAAGCTTTCGGGCTGTTCGGGATGAAGACGGCGCAGCATCATCGATCAACCTCCCCGAACACGATGTCGAGCGAACCGAGGATCGCGCTCACATCGGCGAGCATGTGCCCCTTGCAGATGTGATCCATCGCCTGGAGATGCGCATATCCCGGCGCCCGGAGCTTGGCCTTGTAGGGCCGGTGCGTGCCGTCGGCGACGAGGTAGACCCCGAATTCGCCCTTCGGCGCCTCGACCGCGGCATAGACCTCGCCCTCAGGCACGTGAAACCCTTCGGTGTAGAGCTTGAAGTGATGGATGAGCGCCTCCATCGACGTCTTCATGTCCGCCCGGCGCGGCGGCGCGATCTTGCCCCGGGCGAGCACGTCCTCGCCCCTGGTGGCCTCCATCATCTCGATCGCCTGCTCCATGATCCTCACGCTTTCACGCATCTCGAGCAGGCGGATCAGATAGCGGTCGTAGCAATCCCCGTTCCGCCCCACCGGAATCTTGAAATCCATCTCCGAATAGGTCTCGTAGGGCTGGCTCCGGCGCAGGTCCCAGGCCATGCCGGCGCTGCGGACCATGACCCCCGAGAAGCCGCGCTCCTGGCAATCCTCCGCCGTCACCACGCCGATATCGACGTTGCGCGGCTTGAAGATGCGGTTCTCGGTCAGGAGCTCCTCGATATCGTC
>CAYMOD010000384.1:0-2240 GCA_964391945.1 uncultured Rhodobacterales bacterium
CGCTTGTCGCCAGCGGCGCGCAGGTCGCACCGGCTATCCTCCTCGTGTCGCTGCCAATCTCGCTTTTCATCCTTGCCGTCTTCTGGCTTCTCTCCCGGACATGTCCCGGCCTTGCCCAGGCAGGCGGCACTGAAATCGCCGGTTTCCGCGACGCCTCCGATCCCGTATTCATCACCGATCTCGAGGGGCGGCTGCTCGCCGCCAACCCTGCCGCCGGAACATCCCGCGCCGGAGCCCGCCCATCGGCCGATTTTCTCGCGCTCTACGTGGCCGACCCGCCTGCCTGCCGCTGCCGGCTCCTGCACGAGGCCATGCGCGTCGGTACCGGCACCTACCGGCCTGTCGCCCGTGACGAGCGTTACCGTATCAGCGTGACCCGGCTCGACCATGACCGGTTGCTCTGGCGGATGGAAGAGGACGGCGCGGGCGGGGCGGACCCCGACGTCGCGCATGCGCTTCCCTGGCTGCGCGTCGATATCGACGGCGGCATTCTCGAAACCAGTCCGGCGCTCGTGTCGCTTCTGCCGGGCACGCCCGGGCGGCTGACAGACGTTCTCGCGGACCTGCCACTTCGTCCGGGCGGCGTGCATCTCCTCGTCGGCAGCGGCAGCGCCGCGAGGATTCTGCTGTTGAACAGGGAGGCCGGGATATGTGACCTCCTGATCCTGCCGCTGGAGGGCGATGAGATCTCAGGCCTCGTTCCCAACCACTTCCTCGATGAACTGCCGGTCGCGCTTGCCCGTCTCGAGCCGGACGGCCGTCTTATCTATGCCAACAGGCCCGCCATCGCTCTTCTCGGCGAGCGGGCGATGCCCGGCACCGACCTCTGTGAACTGATCGAGGGGCTTGGCCGCTCCATCGCCGAGCGGCTCGACGACACGCTCAAGGGCCGCGCCCTCGGCCGCTCCGAGGTCGCGCGCGGCTGGGCAGGCGGACAGGAGATCTTCCTCCAGGTCGCCTTCACACGGACGATTGTCGATGGCGCACCGTCGCTCCTCGCCGTCTTCTCCGATGCAACCGAGCTCAAGACCCTCGAAGCGCAGTTCGTGCAGTCGCAGAAGATGCAGGCCGTAGGACAGCTCGCCGGTGGCGTCGCACACGATTTCAACAACCTCCTCACGGCCATCACCGGCCATTGCGACCTTCTCCTGATCCGTCACGACATCGCCGATGTCGAATACGGCGACCTCATGCAGATCCGCCAGAACGCGAACCGCGCCGCCGCCCTCGTGCGCCAGCTCCTCGCCTTTTCGCGGAAGCAGACGCTGAGGCCGACCGTCATCGACCTCCGGGACACGCTCGGCGAGCTCGCCCATCTCCTGAACCGGCTGCTTACCGACAAGGTGACACTCAGAATCGAGCACAGACCCGGTCTCTGGCCCGTGCGCGTCGATGAACGCCAGCTCGAACAGGTGATCATGAACCTCGTCGTCAACGCGCGCGACGCGATGGCGGCGGGGGGCGAGGTCCGGATTGCCACTCACAACGAACGTCTCGCCGTCGACCTCCATCGCGATCGTGCCGTGATCCTGCCGGGCGACTACGTCGTCATCGAAGTTGCCGATTCCGGCACGGGAATCCCGAAGGACCAGCTCCACAAGATCTTCGAGCCCTTCTACACGACGAAACCCGTTGGAGAGGGAACGGGCCTCGGGCTCTCGACCGCCTACGGCATCATCAAGCAGACGGGTGGCTTCATCTTCGCCGATTCCCGGCCCGGCAAAGGCGCGACCTTCACGATCTATCTTCCCGCGCACGAAAGGGCGGAGGCCACCGCCGCGCCGCCGGCCGAGACAAGACGTGCCCGCGATCTCACCGGCTGCGGCCATGTTCTCCTCGTCGAGGACGAGGATCCCGTGCGCGCCTTCGCCGTACGCGCCCTGCGGCTGCGCGGCTATACCGTGGTGGAAGCCGCCTCGGGCGAGGAGGCGATCGCTCTGCTCGATGATCCTGACCTTCGCGTGGACATCATGGTGTCGGACGTCATCATGCCCGGCCTCGACGGCCCCGCCTGGGTGCGCGAAGCCCGCAAGTCCCGGCCTGAAACCAAGGTGATCTTCATGTCCGGCTATGCCGAGGACGCCTTCACCGGCAGCAGCGCGCCCGATCTCGAGGATGCAACCTTCCTGCCAAAGCCGTTTTCCCTGAATGACTTGATCGAGAGAGTCAAGGAAGTACTGGAGGGCTAGAGCACTTTCTGATCCGATTGCATCGGCCTGGGTGCTCTGGCTTGCTGATGG
>CAYMOD010000385.1:0-2225 GCA_964391945.1 uncultured Rhodobacterales bacterium
ACGAGTGGGGCTTTTCGAACCGCATGGCGGACACCGCCGTCGCCATGGGCAAGCTCGGCTGAGGCGAACGCGCCCGGTCCCGTGGACGGAGAGGAAAGGCCCGGCGCCTGTGGGAGCGCCGGGCCTTCTTCTGGAGGCCAGAACGAGCAGGATCGATTCAGACCGTGGCGGGATTGCCGGGTGTCGTACCCGAACCCGCCCTGCCGGCAACAGAGCCCCCTGACGTTTCTTCCGCCACCACCGCGCGGCGATAGAGGTGCCACGTCGCATGGCCGAGCACCGGCAGCGCCACGATGAGGCCGAAGAAGAGCGGCAGCGAGCTAACGAAAAGCACAAGCGCGACCAGCACGCCCCAGGTGAAGATCACGCCGGGATTGTGCTTCGTTACCCGCACCGAGGTAAGCACCGCAGACGCGAGCGTCGAATCGCGATCAACGAGGAGCGGGAACGATACCACGCTGATCGCGAGCACCAGCACCGCGAACAGCGCGCCGACGCCGGTCCCGAGGACGATCAGCGCCCAGCCCGCTGGCGTCGTCACCGCCATGGCGATCAGCGTCCAGAGGCTCTCCGGCACCTCCGGTCCGAGCGTCAGCGCGTAGATGCCCCGCGCCACCGCGATCCAGAGCGCGAAGATGAGGATCAGCACAAGGCCGAGGATGAAGATCGGACCGATGCTCGCTGTCCGGAACACCGCGAAGGCATCGGCCCAGCTCGGGTGAAGCCCCGCCTCGCGCCGCTTGCTGATCTCGTAGAGGCCGATCGCCGCCAGCGGTCCGACGAGGATGAAACCCGTCACCACAGGATAGATCAGGTGCACCGCATTGCTCTGGAGCGCCAGTGCGACCATGCCGATGCCGATGATCGGATAGACGACGATCAGGAAGAGCGCGTCGCTCCGCATCGCCTTGAAATCCTCGAACCCGCGGCGGAGTGCAAATTCGAGGTCCTCGGTCTCGAGATGTCGAATGCCCGGTGGCGGCTCCCTGCTCGCCTGGGTGATGCCGCCGACATGGCCGCCGACGTTTCCGACCGCATGCACGACATCGCGGATCGCCCGCACCCCCCATGACAGCGGATTTCCGATGACCTGCCGCATCGCATTTACTCCCATCCAAAGCGCGGGGTGCAGCGGCGGACCCTCTTCAAGCGGCAAAGGGAAGTCCTTCCGGCGGCACCCTGCGATCAAGTACTTCTGTACTTCCTACAGACTAATCCTAATGCGCCGCGCACACAAAACGTTTCGGGCCACCCCCTCGCCTTGCGCGGGCAGGACCATTGTGCTCCCCTCGCCTGTATCCCGGCGTCCGATCCACCGCCGAAGAGGTTGCCAGAGGAGGCTGCCATGCTCGACCAGACCGATCTCGCCTCGCATCTGACGGACACGAGCCTGCTGACCGACAAGGCATTCGTCGGTGGCGAATGGGTGCAGGCCGACGGCGGTAGGACCTTTCCGGTCATCAATCCCGCCCGCGGCGACACGCTGATCGCCGTGCCCGACCTCGGCGAGGTGGAAATCAACCGCGCCATCGACGCGGCCTACGACGCGCAGAAGGACTGGGCGCGGAAGACCGCCAAGAAGCGCGCCGCGGTGCTCCGCCGCTGGTACGATCTGACAATCGCGAATGCCGACGATCTCGCCGCGATCCTGACGGCGGAAATGGGCAAGCCGCTCGCCGAGGCGAAGGGTGAGATCCTCTACGGCGCGAGCTTCATCGAATGGTTCGCCGAAGAGGCGAAACGCATCTACGGCGAGACCCTTCCGCAGCACCAGTCCGACCGGCGCCTCATCGTCATCAGGCAGCCGATCGGCGTCGCGGTCTCGATCACGCCCTGGAACTTCCCGAACGCGATGATCGCCCGCAAGGTGGCGCCAGCGCTTGCCGCGGGTTGTGCGATGGTGTCGCGACCGGCTTCGGAGACTCCGCTCTCGGCGCTTGCCATGGCGGTCCTTGCCGAGCGGGCGGGCGTGCCAAAAGGCGTCTTCTCGGTGGTGACCTCGACCTCGTCGTCGATGGTCGGCAAGCTCTTCTGCTCGCACCCGAAGGTGCGCAAGCTCACCTTCACCGGCTCGACCGAGATCGGCCGCATCCTGCTCGCCCAGGCAGCGGACCAGGTAATGAAATGCTCGATGGAGCTCGGCGGCAACGCGCCCTTCATCGTCTTCGACGACGCCGATCTCGACGCCGCGGTCGAAGGCGCGATGATGTCGAAGTACCGCAACA
>CAYMOD010000386.1:0-2214 GCA_964391945.1 uncultured Rhodobacterales bacterium
TGCCGTCGGTCCGCATATAGGTGATGTGGCCGGCCTCGTAGAGGCGCTGGGCGGCCGACATCGTCTGGCGCGCGCCCATGCCGAGCTTGCGGCCCGCCTCCTGCTGGAGGGTCGAGGTCATGAACGGCGCGGTCGGATTGCGGGTCGCAGGCTTGGCCTCGACGGAACTCACGACGAGATTCGCGGCGCGGATTGCCTTCACCGCATCGGCGGCCTGGGCCTCGTTCGCGATATCGTAGCGGTCGAGTTTCGAGCCGTCGAGGACGGAGAGCCGTGCCTCGTAGGTCTCGCCGCGCGGGGTCGCGAGCAGCGCCTTCACCGACCAGTACTCGCGCGGGCGGAAGGCCTCGATCTCCATCTCGCGCTCGACGATCAGCCTCAGCGAGACCGACTGGACGCGGCCGGCGGACTTCGCGCCGGGGAGCTTGCGCCAGAGCACCGGCGAGAGCTTGAACCCGACGAGGTAGTCGAGCGCGCGCCGGGCGAGATAGGCCTCGACCAGTTCCATGTCGATCTGGCGCGGAT
This sequence comes from uncultured Rhodobacterales bacterium, assembly GCA_964391945.1. GTDB lineage: Bacteria > Pseudomonadota > Alphaproteobacteria > Rhodobacterales > Rhodobacteraceae > Amaricoccus. The sequence goes on from CAYMOD010000386.1 coordinate 526, forward strand.
TGCGCATCGCCTCGGTGACGGCGGATTTGGTGATCGCGTTGAAGACCACGCGCTCGACCGGCGTGTCCTTCCTGATCGCCCGGCGCTTCGAGAGCGCCTCGAGCAGGTGCCAGGCGATCGCCTCTCCCTCGCGATCGGGGTCGGTGGCGAGGATCAGCTTGCCGTCGGTCTTCAACGCCTCGGCGATGGCGCGGACATGTTTCTGGCTCTGCGCCGCCACTTCCCACTTCATCTCGAATCCGTGTTCGGGATCGACCGAGCCGTCCCTGGGCGGCAGGTCGCGAACATGGCCATAGGAGGCAAGCACCGTGTAATCGGGGCCGAGATATTTGTTGATGGTCTTCGCCTTGGCGGGCGATTCGACGACGACGACGGCCATGCACGCTCCTTGCCGGCGGATTTGGAACCGGACGGAGCGTTACTTGTGCCCCGGTCGAAACCTTGTCAACCGAGGGTCCCGGCGCCGGCTCAGCCCGGCTTCAGTCCGGCGGACGCGAAACGAGGCCGCCCGGATGGCGCTGGGCCTTGCCCGCGATCTCCAGGTCGAGGAGTGCGGCCGCTACGGCGGCGGCGCCGGCGCCGGTCTCGCGAATCAGGCTGTCCTCGGGCAATGGTGCTGCCCCGAGCAGAGCCAGCAGCCGCAGGGGCAGTTCCGCATGATCCGGGGGCGGCAGGTCGGGTTCGGCCGGGGGCTCCGGTGCCGGCGGCGGCGCGGGCGTGTCCAGCGCCTCGAACACGTCCGCCGCCGAGCGGACGAGCGTTGCTCCATCGCGGATCAGCGTATTGCAGCCGCCCGCGCGCGGGTCGAGCGGACTGCCCGGAACCGCCATCACCTCGCGGCCCTGGTCGAGCGCGGTGCGGGCGGTGTTGACCGCACCCGAGCGCTCGGCCGCCTCGACCACGACGACGCCGAGCGACAGTCCCGAGACGAGCCGGTTGCGGCGGAGAAAGAGCGAGGCCTTCGGCGGCGTGCCCATCGGCATTTCCGAGAGGAGGAGGCCACGCTCTGCGATGGCGGCTGCGAGCGCCGCGTTCTCCGGCGGATAGATCACGTCGATGCCGCCGGCGAGCACCGCGATGGTGCCGGTCCCGAGCGCCGTCTCGTGGGCGGAAGCATCGATGCCGCGGGCGAGCCCGGAGGCGATCGCGTGGCCGGCCGTGCCGAGGTCGGCGGCGAGGTTGCGCGCCATCCGGCGCCCAAGGCCGGAGGCGTTGCGGGCGCCGACGATCGCGACGGGGGAGCGGGCGGCGAGGGCGGGGTCGCCGATCGCCCACAGGAAGGGCGGTGGATCGGACAGGAGCGCCAGAAGCGGCGGGTAATCGGGAGCGCCGAGAAACAGCGGCCGGGCGCCGGCTCCCTCGGCTGCGCGCCATTCGGTTTCAGCCTCCTTGCGCGAGGTGCATCGATATCCGGACACGCCGGCCTCGGCGGCGATGCGAGGCAGGGCGGCGAGGGCGCCGGCGGTGTCGCCGTGCTCGCGCAGCAGGCGGATGAAGGTCGCCGGCCCCACCCGGCGCGAGCGGATGAGCCGCAGCCAGTCGAGCCGCCCGGCTTCCGTGCGCGGCCGCGCGCTCGACGGGATCTTGGTCGTGACGGGTATTGTGTCGGACATCGGACCTCCGGCCGCCCAGAGGCATTCGGGCCGGTAAAGGCCGCGTTAAAACCGCCACCCCTGTACGGGAGACGCC
>CAYMOD010000387.1:0-2213 GCA_964391945.1 uncultured Rhodobacterales bacterium
ATGATGGACTACCGCGGCTACGTCGCCGAGGCGACCGGTGCCAACGTCTTCTTCGTGAAGGACGGCATCGTCCACACGCCGCTCGCCGACTGTTTCCTCAACGGCATCACCCGCCAGACCGTGATCGCCATGCTCAGGGCCCGCGGCGTCGAGGTGGTCGAGCGCCATATCGAACCGGCCGCGATGGAGGATTTCCAGCAGTGCTGGCTCACCGGCACCGCGGCCGAGGTGACCCCCGTCGGCCAGATCGGCGACTACCGGTTCGAGGTGGGGAGCCTCACCCGCTCGATCGCCGAGGACTACGAGCAGCTCGTCCGCGGCCAGCTCCAGCCCGCCTGATACTGGACGCCTCCCCGTTTTGCGCCACCTGCCCGCCATGAGCCACGGCAGGAACACAGCTTCGGGGAACAGCGCCGCGGAAGGTGTATCCGGTCTCCCGGCACTGGCATCCGGGGCGGCCGCCGGTCTCGTCGCGCCCGGGATCGTCCTTGCGTGGCTGATGGCCCAGATCGGGGCACCGGGCCTCGCGGGGCTCATCGTTCCCGTTGCGGGCGCCGCGGCCCTCCTCCCTGCGTTTTTCGGCCCGCGGCCCTCCGGACGCAGGCGTGCGGCGGCGGCCTTCGGGCTGGCCGGAATCGCTACCCTCGGCATCGCCGTCTCCGCCCTCGTCCTCTGGGGCCCGGCAGGTGGCGCGGCCATCCTCGCGCTCCTCGCTCTCGCGGCCTTCGCCACGAGCACCGCCGGCCACCGCGCCCTCTCTCCTCTGGCGACGGATGCCCGCCACACCGGGACAGCCTTTCTCGCCGCCCTCGCGCCGCTCGGCCTCGGGGCGGCGCTTGCCTTCGGCCTTGGCCCGCGCGGGGCGCTGGTGATCTGGGCGTTGATGGCTGCAGGCGCGCTCTGGCTGCTCGCAGCCGTCCTGCACGCCGCAACCGGCTGGCCCGTGCCACCCGTCGACACCGCGGCGCACGGGGACGACGCCCGTGTCCCACACCTCCCCTTCCGCCTCGCGCCGGTCGCGGCCGCACTCGCGCTCCCCTTCCTCGTCCTCCATGTCTCGGAGAATCCCGGGCGCGGTCTCGCCGCTCTCGGCGGGCTCCTGCTCGCGGCCACGCTCGCGGGCATCGGCGCGCGAGCTTGCGGGCACCGGCTCACCCGGCGCCGTCAGGCCGGCATCGCCATCCTTGCCGCCGCCGGCCTCGCGCTCGTGACAGTGGCCGACCCTGCGGCCAGCCCTGCGCACCTTTCCTGGCTCCTGTTCCCGGTCGTCTTCGCCACCACCCTCGCCGCGCGCAGCGGGGCCGGACAGGATGATACCGCGCGCCCCGCACTCCTTGTCGCTTTTCTTGCCGGCTCTCTCCTCGCGCCGCTCGCGGGCCTCATCGGTCCGGACAGCATCCTCCTCCTGCTCGCGCTCCTCCTCGCGACGGGCGCGGGCGCGGCGCTGCGGCAGACGCCGGATTGGACTTGATCCGCTCTGCCGCACGGAGTATCTCCGCGGCCGTCGGGTGATTAGCTCAGTGGTAGAGCGCTTCGTTCACATCGAAGATGTCGGGAGTTCGAATCTCTCATCACCCACCACGCGCCGGCCCGGCAGCGGGGTGATTAGCTCAGCTGGTAGAGCGCCTCGTTTACACCGAGGATGTCGGCGGTTCGAGTCCGTCATCACCCACCAATCTTCTCATGAGGTTACGCCGGATTCACTTTTTTGTTCTCTGGTTCAATGAACCAATGTCGCCTGACCGCTTCAGGAACATCCGGACCCGCTCGGGCGTTGTCGCCCGTTCGCTGGTAGTGGGCGGAGTACGCATCATGAAGAAGACCGGGCCGATCCTGCGGAGCGGGGCGGCGGTGTCACTCGTGCTGGGCCTCGCGGCTGCACCTGCCGTGGCACAGGCGCCAGCCGCCTGCGAAGGCCTCGACGCCGAGGCGCTCGCCACCTGCATCGCCGAACAGGAAGCGGCCGAGCAGGAAGCCGCACCCGAGAACGCGGAAGTCCCTGCCGATCCCACGACTCCCCTGGCGGCACCGGCCCCCGTCCCCGAACCGGCCCCGGATGCCGCGGTCGATCCGGCGTCGGAGCCAGTCCCTGCCGAGAACGTGACGCCACCCGAACCGGCCGCCGCCCCCACGGAATCGGCGGAATCGGCAGCGTCAAAAGCGGAAGAGGAACCACCCGCGACCGCCCCTGCCGAACCTCCGGTGTCGCCAGA
>CAYMOD010000388.1:0-2212 GCA_964391945.1 uncultured Rhodobacterales bacterium
CACCCTGTCGCCGGTGCTGTGGCGCAAGCTGCCCGGCGCCAAGTCCGCCGGGCGCGTCCAGTCGGTCTGCCTGCGCCTGATCGTTGATCGCGAGATGGAGATCGAGGCGTTCAAGCCGCGCGAATACTGGTCAGTCCACGCCCGGCTGGCCACGCCCTCGGGCCAGGAATACGACGCGCAACTGGTCTCGCTGGCCGGCGCGAAACTGGACCGCTTCGACCTCGGGACGGCCGAGAAGGCCGCGATGGCGCTGAGCGCGGTGGCCAGCCGCGATCTGAAGGTCGCCAGCGTCACCGCCAAGCCCGCAAGCCGCAATCCCTGGCCGCCCTTCATGACCTCGACCCTGCAACAGGAAGCCAGCCGCAAGCTGGGCATGGGCGCGAAAGCCTGCATGTCGGCGGCGCAGCGGCTTTATGAGGCGGGGCTGATCACCTACATGCGGACCGACGGCATCGACATGGCGCCCGAGGCGGTGATGGCGGCGCGCGACGAGATCCGCACGCGCTACGGCAAGGATTACCTTCCGAAAAGCCCCCGCCTATACAAGAACAAGGTCAAGAATGCCCAGGAAGCGCATGAGTGCATCCGGCCGACCGAGATGTCGGTCGATCCGTCGCGGTTGCGCGGTCTCGAAGGCGATCAGGCCCGCCTCTACGACCTGATCTGGAAACGCACCCTCGCGAGCCAGATGGAAGCGGCGCGGTTCGAACGGACCACCGTGGAGATCGAGGACCGGGCGGCGAAACTCGCGCTCCGGGCGACTGGCCAAGTCCTCATCTTCGACGGTTTCATCAAGATCTACAGCGAGGGCCGCGACGATTCCGACCACACGGCGATCGACGATGACGACCGCCGCCTGCCGCCGATCCGGAACGGCGAGAAGGCCGAGCAGCGCACGGTCACGCCCGAACAGCATTTCACCCAGCCGCCGCCGCGCTATTCGGAGGCAACCCTCGTCAAGCGGATGGAGGAGCTCGGCATCGGCCGGCCCTCGACCTATGCCTCGATCGTCTCGACGATCCAGGAGCGCGGCTATGTCCGCAAGGACAAGAACCGGCTTCACCCCGAGGACAAGGGCCGCCTCGTCACTGCATTCCTCACCAACTATTTCTCGCGCTACCTCGACTACGACTTCACCGCCGATCTCGAGGCGGATCTCGACCGGGTCACCACTGGCGACGAGGACTGGAAGGCGCTGCTCGCACGGTTCTGGCAGGATTTCTCCGCCGCCCTCGGCGAGACCGAGGGGCTGCGGATCACCGAGGTGCTCGAGAAGATCAACGAAGTGCTGGAGCCGCACCTCTTCCCGGTGACGCCGGAGGACCCGGAGCCGCGGCGCTGCAAGAACTGCGGCACGGGACGGCTCAGCCTGCGCACGGCGCGCTCGGGCGGCGCCTTCATCGGCTGCTCGAACTATCCCGAATGCCGCTACACCCGCCCCCTCGCGGGCGAGGCGGAGGTGGGCGATATCGTGAGTCCGGACGGGCGGCTGCTCGGGCACGATCCGAACGGCGCCCCGGTCACGCTGCGCAAGGGTCCTTACGGGCTCTACGTCCAGCTCGGCGAGGCCGAGGGCGGCGAGAAGCCGAAGCGCGCATCGTTGCCCAAGGGAATGGAACCCGATTCAGTCGATCTCAACCGCGCGCTCCAACTCCTCAGCCTGCCACGCCCGGTCGGCCCGCATCCCGAGGACGGGGAGATGATCGAAGCCGGCATCGGCCGGTTCGGCCCGTATGTGCGGCACGGAAAAACCTACGCCAGCATCCGCGATGCCGAGGAGGTATTCACCATCGGCATGAACCGTGCGGTCGAACTCATCGCCCAGAAACTGGCGCGCGGCGGCGGCCGGGGCCAGGCGAAGCCGCTCCGCGAGCTCGGCGAGCATCCCGACGGGGGCAGTATCGGGGTTTATTCCGGCCGTTACGGTCCCTACGTGAAGTGGGAGAAGGTGAACGCCACCTTGCCCCAGGAGATCGCGCCGGAGGCGGTGACGCTCGACCAGGCGCTCGAGCTTATCGCGGCCAGGAAGCCGGCGAAGAAGAAGACCGCCGCGAAGAGCACGAAGACGGCGACGAAGAAACCCGCTGCCAGGAAGGCCGCGCCGAAGAAACCTTCGGCAAAGAAGGCGTTGTCGGTGCCGTCGGCCGACGACCTCGGCGAGGATCCGCCCCGCAAGACCGCCAATGGCTGAACGGGCGCCTCCGACGGCAGA
>CAYMOD010000389.1:0-2200 GCA_964391945.1 uncultured Rhodobacterales bacterium
CGAACCTCGACGCGGAGCAGCTTGCGGCCTTCACGGGAAACAGTCACGCGGCCATGGTACGCCTTGCTCAAGTGGCCGCGACGGGAGCTCAGCCCCGAGCGCGACGGCCTCAGACGGTCAGGCCGTAGCGCACCGGCGCAGGTTCGGGGTCGCTCATCGGCGGTGTCCCTTCGACGCGGACGTCCGGCGACATCTCATAGGGTTCCCACTGCAGCATGCGGTCCAGATGCTCCGCCATTCCCTCGGCTGCCTCCAACACGCTCGGTCCCCCGTGAAGCTCGAGGGCCATCGTGGTCACCCCGGCATCGGTGATTCCGCACGGCACGATCGTCTCCGTCCAGTCGAGATCGTTGCGGACATTGAGGGCGAAGCCATGCATGGAGGTCTTGTGCGCCACGCGTACGCCAATCTGGGCGATCTTGCGCTCGGGCCGGTCGCCCGCAGCCGCGAGCCAGACCCCGGCACGGCCCTTCACCCGGCCAGTGGCTAGGCCGAGGTCGGCCAGGTAGCGAATGATTGCCTCCTCCACCCTGCGGATGTAGTCGACCACGCCCATGCTCTCGGGAAGTCGGATGATCGGATAGCCGACCAACTGCCCGGGACCATGCCAGGTGATCAAACCGCCACGGTCGACGTCGATCACCGGTGTACCGTCGTTGGGCCGGTGCTCGGGCAGCGTCCGCCGGCCGGCGGTATAGACGGATTCGTGCTCGAGCATCAAGCACACTGGGTGTGCGCCGGCCACCACATCGGCATGGATGCTGCGCTGCAGTTCCCAGGCCTCGTTGTAGTCGATGAGGCGCGGCGGATCCTCGCGCAGGCCGAGATAGCGGTATTCCAGCGACATGACCCGATCATAGATCCGGGCCCGAGAACCGCTGCGGTCCGGCGGAAATCACCGAGCCGACTGCGGTGCTCTCACACCCCCAACTCGGCGCCGAAATCCCCCTCCTCGAGGCGTTCCTTGATGGCCGCGAGGAAACGCCCTGCGTCGGCACCGTCGACAAGCCGGTGGTCATAGGTGAGGGAGAGATACATCATGTCGCGGATCGCGATCACTTCTCCGAGTGCCTCGTCGGAAACGACCATCGGCCGCTTGACCAATGTCCCGGTGCCCAGAATCGCTACCTGCGGCAGGTTGAGAATCGGGGTGTCGAAGAGCGTGCCCGCCGAGCCGTAGTTCGTGATCGTGAAGGTCCCACCGACCAGGTCATCGGGCAGCACAGATCCCGTTCGGGATTTCTCGGCCTGCTCCGCAATGCGCTTCGCCAGGCCAGAGAGGTTGAGATCGCCGGCATTGTGCACGACCGGCACCATCAGGCCCCGCTCGGTGTCGACAGCGATGCCGAGGTGCTCGGCGTCGGCATAGGACACGGTCTTGGCCTCGGTGTCGATCGTGGCGTTCAGCTGCGGATAGAGCCGGAGCGCCTCCACTGTTGCGACGGCGATGAACGGCAGATAGGACAGGTTGACGCCGTTGCGGGCCCGGAAGTCGGCCTTCGCCGCGGCGCGAAGCCGGGAAATGCGAGTCAGGTCGACCTCGACCGTGGCGGTGAGCTGGGCCGAGGACTGCAGCGATTCCTGCATGCGCCGGGCGATTGTGAGGCGGGTCCGGGTCAGCTTCTCGGTGGTGCCACGCTTCGCCAGCGCTTCGGCCGACGGTTCCTTGGTCCGGGCTGGCTTCGCGGACGGACCACCCGCTGCCGGTGCGGCGGAGGCCTGCTTCGCGGCCTCGGCAGCAGCAAGCACATCCTGCTTGCGGATCCTGCCACCAACTCCGGTGCCCTCGACCATGCTGATGTCCACACCATGCTCGTTCGCAAGCTTGCGGACCAGGGGAGTGACATAGGGGCCGGAGTCCTCGCCGGCGGACCGCGGCGCGACCTTGTTCTGGGAGGGCGCCGTCGCCTCTTGCCTGGGAGCTGACTTCTCCGGCGGCTCGGGCTGCTGCTCTGCTTTCGGTTCCTCGGCCTCCGGCTTCTCCTCGGGCTCGACTGCGGAGGCCTGGTCGCGCTGGGGCTCGGGCGCGGGGATGGGCTCCTGACCACCCTCGTCGCCGGCCTCAACGGCGTCCTCGGGCTCCTCGACGGTCTGCGCATCGTCACCGCGGCTCGGCTCGTCTTCCGGCGCTGCCTCGGTGCTCTTTTCCGGCGCTGCCTCGGTGCTCTTTTCCGGCGCTGCCTCGGTGCTCTTTTCCGGC
>CAYMOD010000390.1:0-2190 GCA_964391945.1 uncultured Rhodobacterales bacterium
ACCTACCGCACCCGCGACGCCGCCCGGGCCGACGTGTTCGATTACATCGAGCGGTACTACAACGTCTCGTCACAACGCACATCTCGCTATGTCATTGGAATAAAGAGGCTCTCCTGTGCGGGATCAGGTCCTGCGGGGTGCTTCGCACTGGTTTGGGAGCGATACAGGAGCTGCTGGATGGCAGGCCCGTCGAGATCGGTTCGCCGGAAGAGCCAGGGCCCGTCCTGGAGGGGATGCATGGCGTCGATATCGCCGCGTTCGGCGGCGAGGCGCAGCGTTTTGGCCGAAACGCCGACAGTGGATGCAGCCTGCGTCAGGTTGAGCCACGGTTCGATGCCGTCGTCGGCACGACGATAGACCGGGATCCGGTGGCTGGAGCGCATCGCGGTCACGCGCTCCCGGGTCCAGCGATTGCCATTGCCCGTCTTCAGGCCGTTGCGATCGAGGATGCCGGCGATGACGTCGTCCTTGGCGATCAGCGCCAACGCGCGCACGGCCTCGACGATATCGGCGGGCGTGCTGTTGCGCTGGCCGCGCCGGCGCCGGGGCAACCGGTGTTCGGTGTGGGCGCCGCCCATCCAGTGGATGGTGATGACGATCTCTGCGGCCGTGTCATCGAGATCGGCGACGGCCTCAAGGATGACGGTGCGCACGATCCGCTTCTTCAATCGGGCATCCGTGGTGGGCGCAGACCATACGGCCTGCAGATCCTCGGCGAGCGCGTCGAAGGATACGGGTGCGAGTTCGGCGCGCGGCGCCGCGGCGTCATGCCCGGCTATGCGCCGCTCGAGATCGGCTGCGCGCGCCAGCGCCCGGTTCCATCGCGCCTCCAGTTCGCCGGCGACCAGGCGGTTCTCCGGATCGGCGGCGTCGTATTGGCGGAAGGCGCGGTCGGCGGCGTAGCGGGCGGCTTCGAGGTCGCGCGCGAGTGCCTCCCGGGCCTCGTCCCTGCGCGCCTGCGCCTGCGCCTCGGCTGCCTCGGCGGCCTGGATCGCTGCGGGCTGAACGACCGCGAGCAGCGCCGCCTCGACGGCGTCGTCGACCCGCAGACCGCCGAACGCGATGCACGACGGCTCGCCATAGTCGAGCCGTCCCCGGACGCAGGCATAACGCGGGATCTGGCCCTTCGTCCCTGTATACTGCACCGTCAGCTTCCGGCCGCAGCGACGGCAGCGCAGGATCCCCGCGAGGAGGGCGGAGCCGTGCTTCGGAGCGCCGCGGCCGGCGGCTGGCACGTTGTCGCTCACCATTTTCCGGATACCCTCGGCGCGGTCCCAGTCGATGTAACCTTCATGCGTCCCGGGCTTCAGCGCCAACCATTCCTCGCGCGCCTTTCGCCGTGGGCGCGCCTTCGCGCCCGAGCCGTCGTACTGAACCGCGACGCCGCTGCGGCCGTAGGCGTAGGCACCGCCGTAGGCGGGGTTGGCGATGAACGCGTGGATCGTAGAATAGCGCGGGCGGCGCCACGTCACTGCTCCGCCGTTCACCCGCGTCGGCAGCTCGAGCTTGTCCTCCAGGAACCACAGCAGCGCCTGGCGCACGCTGCCAAGCTCGGCGGCCTTGTCGATGGCAAGCCGGATCGCAGCCTGGACGCGGCGGTCGGGATCCTTCTCCAGCCGGTCGCCGACCTTCATGAAGCCGACCGGAGCGGCGACGACGAACTCGCCTCGCCGCGCCTTGCCCCCGGGAACGGCGACGCTCCTGTCGCGGACGGTCCCGTGGTGGCCATCGCCGTCTCGATCCTCGCGGTGGTGGGGCTCGACCTGGCGGCGCGCGGGGTGGATGTCGTGGGCGAGGTGCCGCAGGGGCTGCCGCCGCTGTCACTGCCGCCGCTCGACCCGGCGCTCTGGGCGACGCTCATTCCCGCGGCGTTCCTCATCTCGATCATCGGCTTCGCGGAGTCCGTATCAGTCGCGCAGACCCTCACGGCCAAACGCCGCCAGTCGATCCGCCCGGACCAGGAGCTGATCGGTCTCGGCGCCGCAAATCTCGCGGCCGCGTTCTCCGGCGGCTATCCGGTCACCGGCGGCTTCGCGCGGTCGGTCGTGAACTTCGATGCGGGCGCCGAGACGCCCGCGGCCGGCGCCTACACAGCCATCGGCATCGCGCTCGCCTCGCTGTTTCTGACGCCGCTTCTCTTCCACCTGCCGACGGCAGTCCTCGCCGCCACCATAATCGTCGCGGTCCTGA
>CAYMOD010000391.1:0-2182 GCA_964391945.1 uncultured Rhodobacterales bacterium
TCGCGGAGGCTTATCCCGCGGCGCGCGCGGTCTTCGAGGAGGTGGACGAGGCGCTTGGCGAGGAACTCTCCACCACGATCTGGGAGGGACCGGCCGAGGCGCTGACGCTCACTGCCAATGCCCAGCCGGCGCTGATGGCGACGTCGATCGCCGCGATGCGCGCGCTCGAGGCCGAGGAGATCGCCGCTCCGGACTATGTCGCGGGGCATTCGCTTGGCGAGTATTCCGCCCTCTGCGCCGCTGGTAGCCTCAAGCTCGCCGACGCGGCGCGGCTCCTGCGGTTGCGCGGGCAGGCGATGCAGGAAGCGGTGCCCGTGGGCGAGGGGGCAATGGCGGCGCTGCTTGGCCTTGATCTCGCTGCGGCCGAGGCGGTGGCGGCGGAAGCTGCCGAGGGCGCGGTCTGCGAGGCGGCGAATGACAACGATCCGGGTCAGGTCGTCGTCTCCGGCCATCGCGGCGCCGTCGAGCGCGCGGTGGAGATCGCCAAGGGGCGCGGCGCGCGGCGCGCGGTGCTGCTGCCGGTGAGCGCGCCCTTCCATTGCGCGCTGATGCAGCCGGCGGCGGCGGCGATGGAGACGGCGCTGATGGATGTGGCGCTCACCCCGCCGCGGGTGCCGCTCGTCGCCAATGTCATCGCCCGGCCGGTCACCGATCCCGAGGAGATCCGCCGGCTCCTCGTCCGGCAGGTCACCGCGCGCGTCCGCTGGCGTGAGAGCGTCGAGTGGATGGCGGCCGAGGGGGTCACCCGGATCATCGAAGTTGGCGCCGGCAAGGCGCTCTCCGGCATGATCCGCCGGATCGCGAAATCGATCGAGACGAAACCGGCCGGTACTGCCGCCGACGTGGCGGCGCTGAAGGAATAGGAGAGGACATGTTCGATCTCACGGGCAGGACGGCGCTCGTCACCGGCGCCTCGGGGGGTATCGGTGGGGCCATCGCGCGGGCGCTCCATGGGCAGGGGGCGACCGTCGGCCTCTCCGGAACGCGGGTCGAGCCGCTCGATTCGCTCGCGGCCGAACTCGGCGAGCGGGCGCATGTGCTTGCCTGCGACCTCGGCGACGCGGAAGCGGTCGAGGCGCTGCCGAAACGGGCAGTGGAGGCGATGGGATCGGTCGGGATCCTCGTCAACAATGCCGGGCTCAACCGCGACCAGCTCTTCATGCGGATGTCGGACGAGGACTGGATGCGGGTGATCGACATCAACCTCACCAGCGCGATGCGCCTCTCGCGGGGGGTGCTGCGGGGGATGATGAAGGCGCGCTGGGGGCGGATCGTCAACGTGACCTCGATCGTCGCCGTCACCGGCAATCCCGGCCAGGCGAATTACGCCGCCTCCAAGGCCGGGATGATCGGCATGTCGAAGAGCCTCGCTTCCGAGGTCGCGGCGCGCGGCATCACCGTGAACTGCATCGCGCCCGGCTTCATCGAGTCGGCGATGACCGACCGGCTGAACGACGACCAGAAGGCCCGCATCCTCGCCCAGATCCCCTCCGGGCGGATGGGTTCGGGCGACGAGGTGGCGGCGGCGGCGGTGTTCCTTGCCTCCGGAGAGGCGAGTTATGTCACCGGCCAGACGCTCCATGTGAACGGCGGCATGGCGATGATCTGAGGACCGAGGGCGGGCGTGGGTGAAAGGCGCCCACGCGTGAAAATCCCCTTAAATCCCTGATTTCAAACCGCGAGTAAAACCTACTCAAGTGTCAACGCCCACGCCGGAGCCGCCGGACGGGACCTGCCGCGCGGGTCTCCCTCAGCTCGGAATCTCCGATGGCGGGACGCCCCGGGCGGCCGCGTCCTCGCCGGGGAAGGCGCGGTCGTCACCGCTTCGCAGCATCCGGGCCTGGCTCTCGGCAGCGTCGAGCTGGCGGCGCAGCCAGGCAAGCGTTTCCTCGGTCGCATCGGTGGTGCCGCCGTTGCTGCGGCGCACTGCCTTCCAGTCCTCGTTCTCGATCTCGCGGATCCACTGCCGCAGGTGTTCGGCATCCGCCTCGCGCGCGGCGATGATGTCGTCGTATCTGGCCATGCCGTTCTCCGCTGCGTTTCCTGTCCCGGATTAAGACCCGTGAGGCGCAGTCGGTTCCGGCACCTTGTCAGACGGCAACCGCCCGCGCTATATCGCCTGCGTGCGCGGGTGTAGCTCAATGGTAGAGCAGCAGCCTTCCAAGCTGACGATGAGGGTTCG
>CAYMOD010000392.1:0-2179 GCA_964391945.1 uncultured Rhodobacterales bacterium
CGGCAGGCGCAGCCAGAGCACGCCTTCCGACACCTCCAGCGCCTCCCCTTCAGCCGGCGGGCGGAGGAAGGGATACGCGATATCGGAGCGGAGCGGTTTCACTCCGCCGGCTCCAGCATGTCAAGAGCGGCGAGACCCGCCGCACCCTCGCGTGCGGCACGAAGGAGCGGCTCGGCGAGCGGCAGCATCTGGTCGAGGTGGAAACGCGCGAGCCCCTTCCGGAAGGAATCGCTGCCGGCCGCGCGCAGGAGATAATGGCCGCCAAGGATCAGCGCGATGGCGCGCAGGAACGGTGACGACCCGGCCAGGCGGTCGGGTATGGGCGCGGCGAGCATCCATTCGGTCGTGGCCCGCAGGGATTCCGCCGCAAGTCGGAGCGACGCGCCGCCAGCCTCTCGGGCGGTAGCTTCGACCTCGTCGATCAGCGCATGAAGCGCTGCGCCGCCGTCGGCGAGCTTGCGGCCGACGAGATCGGCGGCCTGGATACCGTTGGTGCCCTCGTAGATCGGCGTGACGCGGACATCGCGGTAGAACTGGGGGATCCCGCTCTCTTCGATATAGCCGATGCCGCCATGAACCTGGAGGGCGAGCTCGGCGACTTCGCAACCGATGTCGGTGGAGAAAGCCTTGACGATCGGCGTGAGAAGGGCGGCGCGGGCGACCCAGCCCGGATCGCCGGTGGCATTTCCCATATCCATTGCGAGCGCGCAGTCGAGGCAGATGGCGCGCGCCGTGCGGGTGAGCGCGGCCATGGTGAGGAGGCTGCGCCGCACGTCCGGGTGGCCGATGATCGTCGCCGCGCCGGTGGCGGTGCGGCCCTGGCGGCGCTCGCGCGCGTAAGCAAGCGCCGACTGAAAGGCTGATTCGGCGACCGCGACACCCTCGATACCAACGCCGAGCCGGGCATTGTTCATCATGGTGAACATCGCGGCCATGCCGCCCTGCTCCTCGCCGATCAGCCAGCCGGTGGCGCCGTCATACTCCATGACCGCGGTGGGCGAGCCATGCAGGCCCATCTTGTGTTCGAGCGAGATGACGCGGAGGCTGTTGGCATGAACCGGGCGGCCCTCCGCATCAGGGAGGCGTTTCGGCACAAGAAAGAGCGAGATGCCACGGGTGCCGGCCGGCGCGTCCGGAAGGCGCGCGAGAACGAGGTGACAGACATTCCCGGCGACATCGTGGTCGCCCCAGGTGATGAAGATCTTCTGTCCGGTGATCCGGTAACTGCCGTCTTCCGCCACTTCGGCACGGGTGCGGACCGCGCCGACATCGGAGCCCGCCTGCGGCTCGGTCAGGTTCATGGTTCCGGTCCATTCGCCGGAGACGAGCTTCGGCAGGTAGATGGCCTTGATCTCGGGACTGGCGTGGCGCTCCAGCGCCTCGATCTCACCCTGGGTGAGCAGGGTGCAGAGCTGGAGCGCGAGGCAGCCGCTGGCGAGCATCTCGTTGACGCAGGTATTGAGCGTGACGGGAAGACCCATGCCCCCATGCTCGGGCGAGGCGGTGATGCCGACCCAGCCGCCTTCGGCGATGGCCCGGTAGCCATCGGCAAAACCGGGCGAGGTGCGGACGATGCCGTTTTCGAGCCGCGCGGGGTGTTGGTCACCGGCACGATTCAGCGGTGCGAGCACCTCCTCGGCAAGGCGGGCGGCTTCGGCGAGGATGGCGTCTTCCGTCTCGGGTGTCAGTTCGGGAAAACAACCGGTGGCGGCGAGGCGGTCATGGCCGAGCGCTGCGAGCGTCGCCTTCATCTCTTCGAGGGGGGCATGGTAGCGCATCGCGTCCTCCGCGGCCGGTCTCTTCCCCCGTGGCTTAGAGGCGCCGCCCGTCCTTGCCAAGCGCCCGCGCGAACGGAAACGGCGCCGGCAGATGCGCCGACGCCGTTCAGGGCGTCGTCTCGCGCCGCGCTCAGTCGGCGGTCGCGCCGGCGAGGATCCGCTCGACCTGCTGGCGCGATTCGTCCTGGCTCATGCTTTCGTCGTTGAAGACCAGCATGATCTGCGAGAGTTCATCGAGCGAGAGCGTGCCCGCGTCGCCCTGGATTCCGCGCATGGCGAACTCGTTGTTGATGTGTTGCTCCATGGCTGCGGCGTTGCCGTGCTGGTCGCTCCAGACGACTTCTGACGGCTCGCGCTCGACCTGGCTGCAGGCCGCGCCGGTGGCGAGAATGGCTGCAGTA
>CAYMOD010000393.1:0-2178 GCA_964391945.1 uncultured Rhodobacterales bacterium
CGCCCAGGCCGACGCCGGCGCCGACATGGTGATGCCGGGGTTCACCCATCTCCAGACCGCGCAGCCGGTGACCTGGGGCCACCACATGCTCGCCTATGCCGAGATGTTCGCCCGCGACCGGGGGCGTTTCCTCGATGCGCGGGCGCGGATGAACGAGAGCCCGCTCGGCGCGGCGGCGCTCGCCGGGACTTCCTTCCCGATCGACCGCGCGATGACGGCGGGTGCGCTCGGCTTCGACCGGCCGATGGCGAATTCCATCGACGCGGTGAGTGCCCGCGACTTCGCCCTCGAATTCCTGTCGGCGAGTGCGATCTGCGCCACCCATCTCTCGCGGCTCGCCGAGGAGATCGTGATCTGGTGCTCGGCCGAATTCGGCTTCGTGAAACTCTCGGACGCCTTCACCACCGGTTCCTCGATCATGCCGCAGAAGCGCAACCCGGACGCGGCCGAACTCGTCCGCGCCAAGACGGGGCGCATCCTCGGCGCCTTCGTCGGGCTCGCCGTCGTGCTGAAGGGCCTGCCGCTCGCCTATTCGAAGGACATGCAGGAGGACAAGGAGCAGGTCTTCGACGCCGCCGACAACCTCCTCCTCGCCCTCGCCGCGGCCGAAGGCATGGTCCGGGACATGGCGCCCCAGCCTCAGCGGCTGCGCGAGGCGGCCGGGCGCGGGTTCTCGACGGCGACCGATCTCGCCGACTGGCTGGTGCGAAGGCTCGGGATGCCGTTCCGGGAGGCGCATCACGTCACCGGTGCATTGGTGAAGGCGGCGGAGACGCGGGGCTGCGACCTTGCCGATCTGCCGCTCGAGGCGATGCAGGCGGTGCACGGCGGTATCACCACCGAGGTTTACGAGGTGCTCGGCGTCGATAATTCCGTGGCGAGCCGGCAGAGCCATGGCGGCACCGCGCCGGAGCAGGTGCGCGCGCAGGTCGCGCGGTGGAAGGAGAGGCTGGGGTGAGCAGGCGGATGGGGCTTTTCCTCGCACTCGGCCTCGTGCTCGCGGGCCTCGCCGCCTGCGGCACCAAGGGCGATCCGGTGCCGCCCCCCGCCGAGGAGGGGCGTCAGGAACCTTCGGGATCGGAGCCGACCGCTTCCGGGGGCGCCCTTCTCGACGGGGCCTGAAGGCTCCATACGGGTCGGGCGCGCCGGTCGGGCACGGCGCCCGGCGGATGCCGCGCCCCCTGTTCGTCCGGGATCATGGCTTCCGCGGGATTTCAGCCCGCAGTGTCCCGTCCTTGTCCCCGCTCCGCCTTCGGTACTAGAAAGGCGGAGCTTCAGCCGGAAACCCGCCCATGCCGATCGACAGAGCCTGATGGACCATTTCCTCTACAGGAACGGCGTGCTCCATGCCGAGGACGTGCCCCTGCCGGAGATTGCGGCCGCGGTGGGCACGCCCGTCTATGTCTATTCCACGGCGACCCTCACCCGGCATTTCCGGGTGTTCGAGGAAGCGCTTGGTGGTCTGCCGCATCTCATCTGCTACGCGCTGAAGGCCAATTCCAACCTCGCGGTGGTGCGGTTGATGGCCTCGCTCGGGGCCGGTGCCGATGTCGTCTCCGAAGGCGAGTACCGCCGCGCCCGCGCCGCCGGCATCCCCGGCGACCGGATCGTCTTCTCGGGCGTCGGCAAGACCCGGGCCGAGATGCGGGTCGCGCTCGAGAACGGCATCAGGCAGTTCAATGTCGAATCGGAGCCCGAGCTTCGCGCGCTGTCGGAGATCGCCGCCGCGATGGGCCTGCGCGCGCCGATCACGCTGCGTGTCAATCCCGACGTGGACGCCCTCACGCACGCGAAGATCTCCACCGGCAGGAGCGAGAACAAGTTCGGGATCCCGATCGCGCGGGCGCGCGGCGTCTATGCCGAGGCGGCGTCGCTCCCCGGGATCGAGGTGGTGGGCATCGATGTCCACATCGGCAGCCAGCTCACCCGGCTCGAGCCTTTCGAGCAGGCCTTCGGCAAGCTCGCGGAACTGACGGAGGTGCTGCGCACTGACGGCCACGCGATCCGGCGGCTCGACCTCGGCGGCGGCCTCGGCATCCCGTACCGGCGGGCGAACGAGGCACCGCCGCTCCCCTTCGACTACGGTGCGGTGATCCGGCGCACGCTCGGCCATCTCGGCTGCGAGATCGAGATCGAGCCGGGGCGGCTGATTGCCGGCAATGCCGGCGTGCTGCTTTC
>CAYMOD010000394.1:0-2168 GCA_964391945.1 uncultured Rhodobacterales bacterium
GCCGATCCCGGATCATGAACTCCATGCGGGCGTCGCTGAGATTGTGTTGCGCCTGGGAAGGGTGACTTGGTCGGTGAGTTCCAAAATCCCCGTTAAGGAGGGAAACGGCGCCTATCGCCCGCTTCGTTCGAGAAGCTTCAGCGCATCGGGCCTGAGCTCGCCCGCAGGTGAGACGTGACGGTAGAGGGTTTGGGTTGAGACGCCGAGCTCCCTGGACAGGGCACCGACCTTCGTTTCCGGCTTTCCCATCGCTGCCTGTGCCAGCCGTAGCTTAGCGGCTGTCATCTTGTATGGCGCGCCACCGCGTCGCCCCCGGGCACGGGCCGCGGCAAGACCGGCTTGGACGCGCTCCTGGATAAGGTCGCGCTCGAATTCGGCGAGGGCGGCAAAGATGCCGAAGATCAGCCGGCCGCCCGAGGTCTTGGTGTCGATCTCGGCGCCTTGCCCGGCCAGCACGCGGAACGCAATGCCGCGCCTGTCCAAGTCGCGGACGGTGGCGACCAGGTGCGCGAGGTCGCGGCCGAGACGGTCGAGCTTCCACACGATCAGGGTGTCGTCCTCACGCAGGGCGCGCAGGCACGCCTCGAGCCCGGGCCGATCATCGCGCTTTCCAGACGCCTGGTCCTCATAGATCCGTTCGCGAGCGACGCCGGCGGCGACGAGCGCATCGCGCTGGAGATCGAGACTCTGCGAGCCGTCGGCCTTGGAGACGCGAGTATAACCGATCAGCATGGCTGTGCGCTCCATAAACATCTGTTTGCGTGACGATCCGGACGATACCCGGTGCACCGGGCGGAAGAATCACATATTCGGTCTCATAATCGAAGCTCCACCAACCTGACGGATCGAAGATCATGGCGCACCGGCGCATCCTCACCGCCGGCCAGCGCCGGGCCCTGTTTGGTCTTCCAGCCGACAACCACGCCTGCCGGCGCTGGTACACGCTCGCCGACGACGACCTGCTCCGCATCCGCCGACGTCGTAAGGCCGAGAACCGGCTCGGCTTCGCCCTGCAGCTCTGCGCGCTGAGGTTCCCTGGTCGGCTGCTGCGGCTTGGCGAGCTCATCCCTGAGGCGATGCTGCGGGTGATCGCTGATCAGGTGGACGCGGATTGGCGCGACATCGAAGGCTACGGACTTCGGGAGAACACGCGGTACGAGCACTCCGCGGCTCTGCAGAGCGAACTCGGCTATCGTCCCTTCCTCAGCGCCGCGCGCGTCGCCATGCTGCGCTGGCTGGAGCAGGCGGCGCTGACCGCGTCGGGAGGCGCGGATCTCGCCGAGGCCTTCATGGCCGCCCTCCGGGCGGAGAAGATCATCGCGCCAGCGCCCTCCACCTTCGAGCGGCTGTGCGCGAGGGCGATGGTCGAGGCCGAGCGCTTCGTCCTGCGCCGGATCGGAGGCGTCCTGGCTCCCCATCACGCCGCCGCTCTGGCTGGACTACTGGAGCTCGAGCCTGGGGTGCGCCTGACCCCTCTGGCGGCGCTTTGCAGCCCGCTCGGTGGATCGGGCGTGGGTGACTTCCGTGAGCTCGTCGCCCGGGTCGAGCGGGTGCGCGGCCTGGGTCTGCCCGCTGCCCCTGCGGACATACCGCCAAGGCGGCTGACCGCTCTCGCGCGCGAATGCGAGCGGATCTCCGTCGCGCACCTTCGTGAGATGAACGCTGCCCGGCGGAAGGCGCTGCTCGTCGCGTTCATGGCGGACCGTGCAGCCCGATCCACGGACGCCGCCCTCGACATGGCGACCCATCTCGTCGGCGGCTTGTTCAAGCGCGCGGAGCGCCGCCACCTCGACGCCCTGGTCGAGAACCGGCGCGGCATCGGCGACGTTGTCCGCGCTCACGCCGACCTCGGCGAGGCGCTGATCCGGGCGCGCGCGGAAGGCGACCATCTTGCCGCCGCCATTGAGGCGACGGGCGGCTGGGAGGCGCTGGAGCGCTCGGTCGAGGCCGCTGCCCGGTTGCGCACGCCGATCTCCAGCGACGTGCTGGAACGCATCGAGGCGGAGCATCCGCGCCTGCGCCGCTTCGCACCCCTGCTCCTCGAGACCTTCACGTTCCGCGGCGCGCCCGCCGCTGCCAGCCTGCTCTCGGCTCTGGCCCGGCTCCGGCAAGGCGCGGCCGGCGCCGACGCGCCGATGGACTTCGTCACGCCGCGGTGGCGGCGGCTG
>CAYMOD010000395.1:0-2165 GCA_964391945.1 uncultured Rhodobacterales bacterium
CCGGGATCACGTTCAGCCCCGAGTTGCGGATGATCTCCTTGCCCTGCTCGACGTTGGTGCCTTCCAGCCGCACGACCAGCGGCACCTGAAGGCCCACTTCCTTCACCGCGGCGACGATGCCCTCGGCGATGATGTCGCAGCGCATGATGCCGCCGAAGATGTTGACCAGGATGCCCTTCACGTTCGGGTCGGAGGTGATGATCTTGAACGCCTCCGTCACCTTCTCGCGGCTGGCGCCGCCGCCCACGTCGAGGAAGTTCGCGGGCTCGGCGCCGTAGAGCTTGATGATGTCCATCGTCGCCATCGCGAGGCCGGCGCCGTTCACCATGCAGCCGATCTCGCCGTCGAGGGCGATGTAGTTGAGATCGAATTTCGAGGCCTGGAGCTCCTTCGGGTCCTCCTCGGATTCGTCGCGGAGCGAGAGCACCTCCTTCTGGCGGTAGAGGGCGTTCGAGTCGAACCCCATCTTGCAGTCGAGGCACTTGAGGTCGCCGGTGTCGGTGACGATCAGCGGGTTGATCTCCAGCATCTCGCAGTCGCGCTCGGTGAAGAGCCTGTAGAGCGTGTTGACGAGGGCAACGCATTGTTTCACCAGCCTGCCCTCGAGCCCGAGGGCGAAGGCGACGCGGCGGCCGTGGAAGCCGGAGATGCCCGAGGCGGGATCGACAGTGAAGGTGAGGATGCGCTCGGGCGTGCTGGCCGCCACCTCCTCGATGTCCATGCCACCCTCGGTCGAGCAGACGAAGGCGATCCGCGACGATGCGCGATCGACGAGCAGCGCGAGATAGAGTTCGCGCCCGATCCCGGAGCCTTCCTCGATGTAGATGCGGTTGACAGGGCGCCCCGAGGGGCCGGTCTGATGCGTCACGAGAGTACGGCCAAGCATCCGCTGCGTCTCGTCGGCGGCTTCCTCGACCGACTTCGCGAGGCGGACGCCGCCCTTCTCGCCGGCCGAGGCTTCCTTGAACCTGCCCTTGCCGCGGCCGCCGGCGTGAATCTGGGCCTTGACGACCCAGAGCGGCCCGCCGAGTTCACCGGCCGCGGCCTTGGCCTCGTCGGCCTTGACGACGATCCGACCATCGGAGACCGGGGCGCCGTATTCGCGCAGCAGTTGTTTCGCCTGGTATTCGTGAATGTTCATGCGCCGCCATTCCTTCCCTTTCGAGGGCGCCCCTGTGCTTCGAGCCCGGGCGGGCGGACCGCCTCCGGCGCCCCTTGCCGGTGCCCTAGGCGCCGGGGATTCGGGTTGCAACGGGTTTGGGCGGTTTCGGGTTTCAGGACGGCGGAAATACGCCTTTTGTGATCACGGCCTTGGGGCTGTGATCACAAGACGCCCGGATCCCGGACGGGGTGCTGCGGCTGATTCGCCGTTGACGGGAAGCGGCGGCGCCCGCATCGCCACCGCCAGGGCGGTTTCGACGCAGGCGGACCCACCTGCTGACCGGGAAATCGCGCCCACTCAGCAAGATGGAGCGCCCGGTCCGATATAACCGGATCGGAAAGCGCTCCAGCGAGGGCCCTGCGGCCGGCGGCCTACCCGGCGAGCGTCTCGTCGATTCCCTTGCAGGCCTTGATCAGGCCCTGCACCGCCTCGACCGACTTGTCGAAACCGGCGCGCTCGGACCTGTCGAGGGTGATCTCGACCACGCGCTCGATACCGCCGGCGCCGATCACCGTCGGCACGCCGACGTAGATGTCGCTGAGCCCGTACTGGCCGGTGAGGCTGGCGGCGCAGGGGAGGACCCGCTTCTGGTCCTTGAGATAGGCCTCTGCCATCTCGATCGCCGCGGCCGCGGGGGCATAGAAGGCCGAGCCGGTCTTCAGCAGGCTGACGATCTCGGCGCCGCCGTCGCGGGTGCGCTGGACGAGGGCGTCGAGCTTCTCCTGCGTGATCCAGCCCATCTTGACGAGATCGGGGAGCGGGATGCCGGCGACGGTCGAGTAGCGCGCGAGCGGCACCATCGTGTCACCATGGCCGCCGAGGACGAAGGCGGTGACGTCCTTGACCGAGACGTTGAGTTCCGCAGCGAGGAAGTGGCGGAAACGGGCGCTGTCGAGGATACCGGCCATGCCGCAGACCTTCCTGGCCGGCAGTCCGGAGAACTCCCTGAGCGCCCAGACCATGGCGTCGAGCGGGTTGGTGATGCAGATGACGAACGCCTCGG
>CAYMOD010000396.1:0-2162 GCA_964391945.1 uncultured Rhodobacterales bacterium
ATGCGTTCGGCATTGTCGAGATTGATCACCGATTCCAGCGCCGCCGGGATCAGGATGTCGCATTCCGCCTCGAGCCAGTCGGCGCCATCTTCGTGATAGGTGCCGCCGGGGAAGCCCTGGACGCCGCCGCAGGCATTGAGATGGGTGCGGAGGAAATCGATGGCCAGTCCTTCGGGGTTCACCACGACGCCGTCGCGCTCGATCACCGCGACGATGCGGCAGCCGTCCTCCTCGGAGAGGAATTTCGCGAGGTGGTAGCCGACGTTGCCGAGGCCCTGGACGATGATCCGCTTGCCTTCGAGCCCGCCGGTGAGCCCGGTGCGCGCCACGTCTTCCGGGTGGCGGAAGAACTCGCGAAGCGCATACTGGACACCGCGGCCGGTGGCTTCGGTCCGGCCTTCGATGCCGCCCGCGTTCAGGGGCTTGCCGGTGACGCAGGCCGAGGCGTTGATGTCGGTCGTATTCATCCGCCGGTACTGGTCGACCATCCACGCCATCTCGCGCTCGCTGGTGCCCATATCGGGGGCGGGCACGTTCTGGGATGGGTTGATCAGGTCGCGTTTGGCGAGTTCGAAGGTGAAGCGGCGGGTGATCTGTTCAAGCTCGTGCTCGTTCCAGTCGCGGGGCTCGATGCAGAGCCCGCCCTTCGAGCCGCCGAACGGCACCTCGACGAGGGCGCATTTGTAGGTCATCAGCGCGGCGAGGGCCTCGACCTCGTCCTGGTTGACGGCGAGGGAATAGCGGATGCCGCCCTTTACGGGTTCGCGATGCTCGGAATGGACGGAGCGGAAGCCGGTGAAGGTGTGGATCGCGCCCCGGAGCCGGACGCCGAAGCGGACGATGTAGGTCGAGTTGCAGACCCGGATCTTCTCCTCGAGCCCCGGAGAGAGGTCCATCAGGCGCACCGCGTGATTGAACATGAGGTCGACGGATTCGCGGAAGCTCGGCTCGCGCAGCGGTGCGTTCATGGTTCTCCCCTCTTGCGGTTCGCGGGATTCGATCGGGCATCCTCGATCAAAGCACGAGCGGCGATGCTGTTCCAGTCGCGGCGCGGAGCGGGGAGGCGGAGGCAGGAGCGTTCTCAGCGAAAGCGGATATCACCTTCGTGGTTCGAGAACGCGATCATCCCATGACGGGGAGCCTGTTCGGCGCGTACCGGGGGCCGGACAGGCTCTAGAGTGCTTTCCGATCCGACTGCATCGGATCGGGCGCTCTATCTGACTGACTGGTCACGATTTCCGGGTCAGCAGGTGGGTCCACCTGCTTCGAAATCGCTCTAGACGAAGCGGGCGACCTCGGCGCGGATGTCGCCGACCACGGAACGCAGCAGTTCCGGATCGTCGCATTCGCCCATGATGCGGACGAGGGGCTCGGTGCCGGATTTGCGGATGACGAGGCGGCCGCGGCCGTCGAGCCGGGCTTCGCCGTCGCGGATGCTCGCCTGCACGCTCTCCTCATCGAGCGGTTTCGCACCCTGGCGGAAGCGGACATTCTCGAGGATCTGGGGCAGGGGCGTGAAGACCTGGGCGAGCGCACTCGCCGGCCGGCCGGTCTCGACCATCGTGGCGAGGAACTGGAGGGCGGCGATCAGGCCGTCGCCGGTGGTGACGTAATCGGTCATCACGATATGGCCGGATTGTTCGCCGCCGAGATTGTAGCCCCCTTCGCGCATCGCCTCGACGACGTAGCGGTCGCCGACGGCGGTGCGCAGCAGCGCGAGGCCCTTTTCGGCGAGGTGGCGTTCGAGCCCGAGGTTCGACATCACCGTGGCGACGAGCGTGCCCTTGGCGAGGCGGTCCTCCGCCGCCCAGCGCCCGGCGATCAGCGCCATCACCTGATCGCCGTCGGCGATCAGGCCGCGTTCGTCGATGATCATCACCCGGTCGGCGTCGCCGTCGAGGCTGATGCCGAGGTCGGCGCCCGATTCGAGCACGCGGGCGGCGGCGCGCTGCGGCCGGGTCGAGCCGCAGCCGTCGTTGATGTTGAAACCGTTCGGTTCGACGCCGACGGCCACGACCTCGGCGCCGAGTTCCCAGAGCATTTCCGGCGCGGTGCGATAGGCGGCGCCGTTGGCGCAATCGACGACGATCTTCAGCCCGTCGAGGCGCTGGCCGCGCGGGAAGGTGGTCTTGGCGAATTCCATGTAGCGGCCGCGGCCGTCC
>CAYMOD010000397.1:0-2160 GCA_964391945.1 uncultured Rhodobacterales bacterium
TTCTACGCCAACCGCTGCATCATCCCCTATCTCAACGAGGGCATCCGCATGGTGGCCGAAGGCATCGCCCCCCCGCTGATCGAGAACGCCGCGCGGCAGCTCGGCTTCCCCCTCGGGCCGCTCCAGCTCGTCGACGAGACCTCGATCGACCTCGCCGTGAAGATCGCGCGGGCCACGAAGGCGGCCCTCGGGGACGCCTATCCCGCGAATCCGGCCGATGCGGTGCTGGAAACCCTCTTTGATCTCGGCCGGCTCGGCCGCAAGGCGAAGGCGGGCTTCCATGCCTATGACGAGGCGGGCAAGCGCATCGGCCTCTGGCCGGAGCTGAGCACCCGCTTCCCGCTCCGCCCCGACCAGCCGGACCTCACCGAGGTCCAGCACCGGCTTGCCTTCGTCCAGACGCTCGAGGCGGTGCGCGCGTTCGAGGAAGGCGTGCTCACCGATATCCGCGAGGGCGATGTCGGTGCGATCCTCGGCTGGGGTTTCATGCCGTGGTCGGGCGGGCCGTTCTCCTGGCTCGACATGCTCGGCGCGGAAAAGGCGGTCGCGCTTTGCGATGGCCTCGCTGCCGCCCATGGTCCGCGCTTCACGCCGCCGCGCCTCCTGCGCGAGATCGGGGAGGCGGGAACCGGTTTCTACAGCCGCTTCGCGCCAGCCACCGCCGCGTAAGACAGCCGGGCGGACGGGATCGGTGGGCGGGCATGCATCCTCATGCGCGGCGCGATCGCTCAAACGTCATCGCCGAGGCGTTGACCCGCTGCTCGGACGGCGGCAGGTTTGCCGCAGAAAGAATTCGGGACAGGTCAAACACATGTCAGGTACCCTTCATACCCGGCGCGCGTTCGGCGCGCTCTGCCTCGGCGCGGCCGCCCTTGCCGCCACGCCTTCGCTCGCCGCGCCGCCGCTTCTGCGCCGCATCTCCGGACTCGGCGCCGCCGATTGGCGCGACCACTTCACGACGCTGGCGAACGACGCCATCCTCTGCGACCTGGAGAACCGGGTCCTGCACTACTGGGGCGAGGACGGCTTCTACCGCATCTATCCGACCGCCGTGCCGATGTCGGACGAGTTTGCCCGGCGGGGCCGGACGGAGATCGTCCTCAAGCGGCCGCGGCCCGAATGGGCACCGACGCCCAACATGATCTCACGCAACCCCGACCTGCCGCGCCATGTCGGCCCCGGCCCCGACAACCCGCTCGGCGTGCGCGCGCTCAACCTCTCCTGGCAGTACTACGTGATCCACGGCACCAACGACATCCGCAAGATCGGCCGGCAGTCCTCGAACGGTTGCATCGGCCTCTTCAACGAGCAGATCGTCGAGGTCTTCGACCGGGCCCGGGTCGGAACGCCGGTGCGCCTGATCTGAGCGCCGCGCGTCTCCTCAGGGGATCATGAGCCGGATCACGAACGCCACCACCCCGAGCGCGGCGACACCGGCGAGCCAGAGGAGGGCGAACCACAGGAGCCGATTCACGACAGCCTCAATGATAGCCGGACTCGGGATCGATCTTGCCGCGGAAGACCCAGTATGCGTAGGCGGTATAGGCGAGGATCAGCGGCACCAGGATCAGCGCGCCGATCAGCACGAAGCCGAGCGAGAGCGGCGGCGCCGCGGTCTCGGCAATGGTGAGGTGTGGCGGCACGATATAGGGGTAGAAGCTGATGCCGAGCCCGATGAAGGAGAGCACGAACATGCCCAGGCTCGCCACGAAGGGCCACCAGTCCGGGCCCTTCCGCATCCCGCGCACGAAAACCCGGGCCGCGACGAGCAGGAGCGCCGGCACCCAGATCGTGAAAAGCACGTTCGGCATGTCGAACCAGCGGTCGAAATAGCGCGGGTTGAGGAAAGGCGTGGCAAGGCTCACCGTGCCGATCAGCGCCAGTGTCGCCGGCGCGGCAATCCAGGCGAAAGTGGCCGCGCGTTCGCGCACATGGCCCTCGGTCTTCATCACGAGCCAGGTGGAGCCAAGCAGCGTATAGCCGACGACGAGCGCCACCCCGGTCAGGATCGAAAAGGACGTCAGCCAGTCCCAGTTGCCGCCGGCATAGGCGCGATTCTCGACCGCGATCCCCTGCACCAGCGCCCCGAGCGCGACCCCCTGCGCGAAGGTCGCCACCACCGAGCCGCCGAAGAAGCTGAAGTCCCACACCCGTTTCCAG
>CAYMOD010000398.1:0-2160 GCA_964391945.1 uncultured Rhodobacterales bacterium
CGCATCGCCTGGCTCATCAGCCGGGCCTGGGCGCCGACCTGGGCATCGCCCATGTCGCCCTCGAGCTCGGCCTTCGGCGTGAGCGCCGCGACGGAATCGACCACCACGACCGAGATCGCGCCCGAGCGCACCAGCGTCTCGGTGATCTCGAGCGCCTGCTCGCCGGTATCGGGCTGGGAGATCAGGAGTTCATCGATATCGACACCGAGCTTCCTGGCATAGACCGGATCGAGCGCGTGTTCGGCATCGACGAAGGCGCAGACGCCGCCCGTCTTCTGTTCCTCGGCAATGACGTGGAGCGCGAGCGTCGTCTTGCCGGAGCTTTCGGGACCGTAGATCTCGATGACCCGGCCCTTGGGCAGACCGCCGACGCCGAGCGCGATGTCGAGGCCGATCGAACCCGTCGAGATCGACGATATATCGAGCGCCGGCGTCGAGCCGAGCTTCATGATCGAGCCCTTGCCGAAGTTCCGCTCGATCTGCGCCAGAGCCGATTCGAGCGCCTTCTGCTTGTCCATGCCGCGTCTTTCGGAGAGATCCACCAGAGGTGTCGCCATCGTTAGCCTCTTATTCCACTTTTGTCCGGGCGCGGCAATCAGGCGTTCCACCCGCCGCTGTTCCTGAGATGTTCTGCCCGCCACCATGCGATCAAAACAGGAACAATGCAATCCCGATCCTCATTCATGCCGAGGTCGATTAACGCTTCGTGAAGGCGGCGCGGGTCTCCCGGCCGATTGCCGCGGTGGCGGGGGCCGATTATGTGGGCGCGGCTACGGAAGGGAGGCAGCGCGCCCATGCGTCTCGAGGATTTCGATTTCACGCTCCCGGAGACGCTTGTCGCGCTCCGGCCGCTCCGCCCGCGTCCCTCCTCGCGCCTGCTTGTCGCCGAGGGTGGCACGATCCATGATTCGACGGTCGCGCGCCTCGGGGAGTGGCTCCGGCCGGGCGACCTGCTCGTGCTGAACGACACGCGGGTGATTCCGGCGCGCCTGACCGGAACCCGGACGCGTTCGACCACGACCGGCAGCGGCCGTGCCCGGATCGAGGTGACACTGGTCTCGGGCGACGGCGGCGCGGAGTGGGAGGCGCTCGCCCGGCCGGCCCGGCGCCTCGCAACCGGAGAAACCATCGACTTCCCCTGCGGACTTACAGCCGAGGTCGTCGCGCGCGGCGAGGGCGGCACGGTCCGCCTGTGCTTCGACCGCGCCGGCGCGGCGCTCGAAGCCGCTCTCGCGACCGCGGGCGAGATGCCGCTCCCGCCTTATATCGCCGCGCGGCGGCCGGTCGATGAAGCCGATCGCGAGGATTACCAGACCGTGTTCGCGACGCGGCCGGGCGCCGTCGCCGCGCCGACCGCCTCGCTCCATTTCGATGAAGCCCTGATCGCCGGGCTCGAAGCGGCCGGCATAGGCTTTGCCCGCCTCACCCTCCATGTCGGCGCCGGCACCTTCCTGCCCGTGAAGTCCGAAAACCTCAGCGAGCACCGGATGCATGCAGAGCGCGGCGAACTCGGCGAGGAAGCGGCCGCGGCGATCAACACCACCTGGGAGCGCGGCGGAAGGGTGATCGCGATCGGCACCACGGCGCTGCGCCTCCTCGAGACCGCGGCGGTGGCTCCGCGCCGGGTCGTGCCCTGGCGGGGCAAGACCGACATCTTCATCCGCCCTGGCCACGCGTTCCGCGCCGTCGACGGGCTGATGACCAATTTCCACCTGCCGCGCTCGACCCTGATCATGCTGGTCGCGGCCTTCGTGGGCATCGGGCGGATGCGCGCGATCTATGCCCATGCGATCGCGAACCGCTACCGCTTCTTCTCCTACGGCGACAGCTCGCTCCTGTTGCCGCAGAGGTGAGCAACGGCTGCCGGTCCGGGAAGAAGGGATGGCACTACAGCAACCTGGCTTGCAAGGATTCGCGCCCTGGCCGGCCCGTCTCATGGCCGGTCTGTCCAGATACCGCATGACAGCCATGCAGCTTTGTGGCAGGAGTGCTTCCATCTCCAAAATCGGCAGGACGCGTGATCCATGGCTGTGGACTGGGACAAGCTGCGAATCTTTCACGCCGTCGCCGAGGCCGGCAGCCTCACCCGCGCCGGCGAGCAGCTCCATCTCAGCCAGTCGGCGGTCTCGCGCCAGATCCGCGCCCTCGAGGAGAGTCTCG
>CAYMOD010000399.1:0-2143 GCA_964391945.1 uncultured Rhodobacterales bacterium
TCGTGCGCCGCCACCACATCGTCCCAGGTCGGAACGACGATACCGACGGTCTCCTCCATCAGGCGGCTGCCTTCCGGGCATGGGCGCCGTTCACGCGGTAGATCTCCTGCGCTGCCGCGACGCCCGAGCCGAGGCGGATGGGCAGGCCGAGATCCGCCATCACCATCTCCGCCGTCGAGAGTCCCGCGAGCGCCATCACATCGGTGAGGCTGCCGAGATGGCCGATGCGGAACAGCTTGCCGGCAACATCGCCGAGGCCGACACCGAAGGCGACGTCATAGGCAGAGGCGGCGTGGTTGACGACCTGCGTCGCATCGAATCCTTCCGGTGTCAGCACGGCGCTCACCGTGTCGGAATAGACATCCGGGCTTTTGGCGCAGAGCTTGAGTCCCCAGGCATCGACCGCCGCCCGCACGCCCTCGGCGATACGCCGGTGCCGCGCGAAGACATTCTCGAGCCCCTCGTCGAGCAGGAGCCCGCAGGAGAATTTCAGCCCGTTCATCAGCCCGACGGCGGGGGTGTAGGGATAGCCACCCTTCGGGTAGCCGGCCGCCATGTCGCGGACATCGAAATAGGTGCGCGGCAGTTTCGCGGTCGCCACCGCTTCCATCGCCCGCTTGCTGAACCCGGTGATCGCGAGGCCCGGCGGCAGCATGAAGCCCTTCTGCGAGCCGGTGACGGCGACATCAACGCCCCATTCATCCATGCGGAAGTCCATGGAGCCGATCGAACTCACGCCATCGACGAAGAGAAGCGCCGGATGCCCCGCCGCATCGATTGCCCGCCTGACCGCCGCGATGTCCGAGCGCACGCCCGTCGCTGTCTCGTTATGGGTGGCGAGCACGACCTTGATCCGGTGCTCGCGGTCGGCGGTCAGGATATCCTCGTAGCGGTCGACCGGAATGCCGGCGCCCCACGGGGTCTCGACGACCTCGACCTCGAGGCCGTGGCGGCGGCACATGTCGATCCAACGGTGCGAGAACATGCCGTTGCGCGCGGCGAGAACGCCGTCACCCGGGGAGAGCGTGTTGGTGATCGCCGTCTCCCAGCCGCCGGTGCCGGTGGACGGGAAGATGAAGATCTCCGCCTCTTCGGATTTCAGAACTTTGCGCACCCCATCGATACAGGGGTTCAGGATCTCCGCGAAGGCGGGCGACCGGTGATCGAGCGTCGGCATGTCGCAGGCCTTGCGCACGGCCTCGGGCATGTTGGTCGGGCCGGGAATGAAAACGGGGTTCTGAGAGTGCATGGCTTTCTCCATTCAACAGGGTTTTCAGAACCATATCCCCTTTCACCCGGGTTGACTATTTTTTTGAATTGTTTTTTCATTTCTTGTGTAATTCTGAAACATCAGGGTAATCAGGGCCTTGCATTTTTTGCATCGCGAATGTGCTTTTCAAGTCTCTGGGAGACATCCGATGGAAACGCCAAAGAACGGCCCTGCGACACCGGCTCGCCGGCCGCGCGGACGGCCACGTGCCTTCAACGACAGGAGAGAGCAGAACACGATCCGCTCGCTGGACCGGGCGCTTCAGGTACTGGCCGAACTCGCCCGGCTCGAAGGGGCGACGCTTACCGGACTCGCAACCTCGCTCGGTGAGGCGCCGGCCACCGTCTACCGCATCCTCATCACCATGCAGGGACACGGCATGGTCGAGGCAAACGAGGCGACCCAGACCTGGCATATCGGTCCGACCGCCTTCCGCATCGGCTCGGTCTTCCTGCGCCGGACCAGCCTGATCGAACGGGCGCGCCCGGTGCTGCGCCAGCTGATGGAGGAGACGGGAGAGACCGCCAACCTCGGGGTGGAGAGCGACGACACGGTGCTCTTCGTGAGCCAGGTCGAGACGCAGGCCTCGATCCGCGCCTTCTTTCCGCCCGGCACCAAGTCGCCGCTGCACGCTTCGGGCATCGGCAAGGCGCTGCTCGCCCACGCGCCCGAGGACCGGATCGCCCGCGTGCTCGCGGCGGGGCTCACCGGCTACACCGGGCAGACGATCACCGACGAGGCAGCGTTGCTTGCTGATCTTGCAGCAATCCGCGCGCGTGGCTTCGCGATCGACAACGAGGAGCGCACGGAAGGCATGCGCTGCATCGCCGCCCCGATCCGCAACGCCCATGGCGAGACCATCGCCGGCATCTC